>JAJYCS010000102.1 GCA_021778115.1 Deltaproteobacteria bacterium | reverse complement strand
TCCGGGGCCTGGGGGTGTTGGTGTGAGGGGATACCCGAAAGGAAGTGGACCATCATGACCGGTGACCTGTGCGAGCAACTGCAACACTGGCGGTCACAACTCTCCCCCGCCTTGGAGATCCTGCGGCGTCTGGCAGGGAGCACCGAAGCCCAGTTCCTGGAGCTGGGGGAAAGGTTGCAGGAGGTGGCACTCCGCTCCTCACGCATTTCGGACACCGCTGCCTCACTGGTGCAGCTGGTGGCCGGCGAGGAGAGCACCCTGTTGACCTCCCGCTTGCGGCACCTCTTTGACGTGATGGATCAGTACCTGCATCAGGTCCGCATCCAGGGGGATGCAAGCTGCCGGACCCTGGAACAGATCATGGCCCAGCTGGATCTGGTGGTGCAGCCGCTGGAGGGGTTCCAGAAGATGGACAAGTCGCTCCGGATGCTCTCCATCTCCACCAAGATCGAGAGCGCCCGTCTGGGGGAGCTGGGGGCCGGTTTCATCACCCTGGCCATGGACGTGGAAAAGCTCTCCCATACCGTGAGTGAAAAATCGGCCGGCATCATGGGGCAACGGTTATCCCTGGCAGCCCTTATCGCCGATAACCTGACGGTGGTGCACAGCACCGAAGCCGTCCAGCACCAGGATGCACGTGCCATCCTGACCGGCATAAACGCCGGTCTGGAGACCCTGGCACAGCTGAACAACGCCTGTTCCAGCGCCGGCAGCCAGGTGTCGGCCATCGCCGCAGAGGTGGCGGCCAACACCGCCACCGTGGTTTCCTCCATGCAGTTCCACGACATCACCCGCCAGCAGATCGAACATGTCATCGAGGCCCTGGAAAAGCTCCACGGGCACAGCTGCGCCCGGCCGGAAGCTGCGGACAGGCAGGCCTGTGACGCCCTGGTGGCCGAGGTGGGGGATATCTGCGAGCTGCAGACCGCCCAGCTGCGCCACGGCGCAGGGCAGCTGCACCAGGCCACGGTGACCATCCTGGAAAGCCTCCAGGAGATCGGCGCCAAACAGTCCCGGATCGGCCAGGAACTGCAGCAGGCGCTGCTGGGGAGTTCAGGCTCTGCAGAGAGCTCTTTGCTGGATACCATGCAGCAGGACATGCAGCGGGTTACCGCCATCCTGCAGCGATGCGCTGATGGCGACCGGAAACTGGCCAAAGCCATGGGACAGGTAAGCGGCACCATCGGCCAGATCGCCGACTTTGTCAGCGATATCGAGGCGGTGGGGTCCGAGATCGACCTGATCGCCCTGAACGCCCAGATAAAGGCTGCCCATACCGGGCCGCAAGGGGCGGCCCTGGGGGTGCTGGCCGAGGCGATCAAACGGCTCTCCCTGGAGGCGGTGCTGCAGACCGAGGCGGTTTCCAACATCCTGCGCACCATTACCGGCACCACCGATCAGTTACAGTCCCAGCAACAGGAAGAGGAATACACCGGCAGCCAGGTCCCCTCCATGGAACAGGAGGCCCGTCAGGTGATCAGCTCCCTGGCCCGGACCAACAGGCTGCTGCAGGAGCAACTGGCCTCCCTGGCAACCCTGGCCGAGAGTCTGGCCGACGATATCAACGCCGTCACCGCCGGTTTCCATGTCCACGAGGAGTCCCGTAAACAGGCGGAACAGGCGGAACAGATACTGGAACAGATCTATCAGGAGGCACGGCAGCGGGTGCCGGCCTCCAGCGAATTCCGCAACAACCTGCAGGATATGGAACAACGCTACACCATGGAGAGCGAACGGCTGATCCACGAGATGCTGGCCGCCCGCCACGGGGTGCAGCTGGACCTGAAACGGGCCGCCACCCCTGGCGGCAGCGGTTCCGAATATGGCGATAATGTTGATCTATTTTAGGGGATTCCCATGTCCGATCTGACCCTGTCCCCCACACGCTCCGGCGACGGGACACAGCTAGACCTCACCATTGCCGGCCGCCTGGATATCGAAACAGCCCCGGAACTGCGCCAGTTCTTCCTGACGCATATGCCGGCAGTGCAGAAGGTACGTCTGGATGTCTCCAACCTGTCCGCGATCGACCTGTCCGGCATGCAGCTGATCTGCTCGGCCTGCCGCACGGCCTTGGCGGACAACATCTCCTTTCATTTCAGCGGTAAGCTAGGTGTGTGCGTGCAGGAGGCGATCGGTACCATCGGCCTGCAACGGCATACCACCTGCAAACATAACGCAGACAATCCCTGTATCTGGTGTGGAGGGCTCAACTGAGATGGCAAAGGTAATCATGACGGCCGACGATTCGGCCAGTATCCGGCAGATGGTCAGCTTTACCCTGAAACAGAACGGCTACGAGGTGGTGGAGGCGGTGGACGGCAAGGATGCCCTGACCAAGCTGGGGAGTCAGAAGGTGGATATGCTGATCACCGACCTGAACATGCCCAACCTGGACGGTATCGGCCTGATCAAGGGGGTGCGGGCCGGTTCCCTCAACAAGTTCATCCCGATCATCATGCTGACCACCGAATCCCAGGAAGGACGCAAGCAGGAGGGGAAGGCGGCCGGGGCCACCGGCTGGATCGTCAAGCCGTTTAAGCCTGAGCAGCTGGTGGCGGTGGTGAAAAAGGTTCTTGGGTAGGTGCAAGGGTCAAAGGGCACGGGTCAAGAAAAGTCAAAAACTTTTTAACCGGTTACCTTGCCCCCTGACCCTTGCCTTGGAGTAAACTATGTCAACACCACAGGAACAGATGATCGCCACCTACCGCGAGGAGGCCGTCGAGCTCCTCACCGAGCTGGAGACCTCCCTGCTGGAACTGGAGGAGGCCCCCCAGGACAGCGATCTGATCAACCGGGTCTTCCGGGCCATGCACACCATCAAGGGCTCCGGGGCGATGTTCGGCTTCGACGACATCGCCCGTTTCACCCACGAGGTGGAGACGGTCTTTGACCAGGTGCGCAACGGCAAGCTGCCCGTTACCCGGCCGCTTCTGGACCTGACCCTCCAGGCGCGGGATCAGATCGCCATCATGCTCGATGCCTCCTCAGGCGGACCGGCAGCCGATGAATCCATCAAGCAGCGGATTATCGACGGCCTCCGGGAGCTGCTGCCCCAGGCGAAACAGGCAACCTCCCCGGCAGCCGTGGCAAAGACCGAGCCCCCCCCCCGAGATGAACGGTGTCAACGCACCTACCGGATCCGATTCAAACCGGCCCCGGAGATCATGCT
>JAJYCS010000056.1 GCA_021778115.1 Deltaproteobacteria bacterium | reverse complement strand
GCTGATGGATCGGATTCACTCTGACATGGCTTTCCGGTGGTTCATCGGTCTTTCCATTGATGATGCGGTCTGGGATCAGAGTGTATTCTCCTACAACCAGAACCGGCTCATCAAGGCTGACATTGCCTGTCGGTTCCTGGAAGAGGTGAATCAGCAGGCAAAGCGCAAAGGACTTTTGTCCAGTGACCACTTCTCGGTTGATGGCACCCTGCTGGAGTCCCTTGCCTCCATCAAGAGCTTTCGCCCGATGGATGATGATTCCGACAAACCATCCGGTGACTTTACCGGAGAAAAGCTCTCCAACAAGACCCACCGGTCAACAACTGATCCTGATGCCCGGCTCTACAAGAAGAGTGCAGGTGCCAGTGCCAAGCTCAGCGTTATGGGGCATGCCATGAGCGAGAATGAAAACGGCTTCATCACCCAGACCGAAGTAACCCAGGCTGACGGTAAGGCAGAACGGGCAGCAGCCAAGCAGATGATCATCCGGCAGAAAGGCAGCCGGAAAAAGAAGATCACCGTTGGTGCTGACAAGGCCTACGATACCCGTGACCATGTAGACGATCTTCGTGAACTCGGCGTCACTCCCCATGTAGCCAGCAAGAAGAAGGGTACAGCCATTGACGGACGCACCACCCGGCATGCCAGTTACAAGAGAAGCATCAGAGACCGGAAGAAGATCGAAGAATTCTTCGGCTGGGCAAAGGTGATTGCCGGATTCAGAAAGCTGCGGCACGTGGGGCTTGAGAAGATCAGTTTCTACTTCACCCTTGCAGCAGGGGTCTTCAATCTGGTCAAGCTGCGGAACATTGTAGCCCAAACGTAGGGGGCAGTGCGTCCGCAGTTCACCGATTGCCCGCAAATGGGGCAATCAAGCAGCAAAAAAGAGTCAAAGAGCAATAAAGCAACCAGCAAAAAACAGAAATCTTCTCCCAAGCTAAGTGCAAAAAACATCAGGCGGGGGAGATGGGAACCAAATTCAACCGTTTTTCAAAGGCCTGCTACGTGATGCCCTTGGCGCCTCAACCAGTTGGTAAGCTTGATGACGCCCAGAAATGGATGCCTGGTGTACTCTTCATCAAGCAGCCTCATCAGCACCTGGTTCTCGTCAGACGCAGGAGCCGGATGATAGTACAGGCATGAACGGCTAACACCAGTATAGCCGGTGGTTTTATGAAAACCTACAATAACCAGCAAGTTGGCTTGCCAGCGTTACCGCTCCCAGATCTCCTTTTTATCCTTGCCCAGGTAGGCCCGCTTTACCTCGGCATTTTCCAGTAACTCGTCCGCCGGCCCCTCCAGGATCACCTTGCCGGTCTCCAGGACGTAGCCCCGGTCGGCCAGCTTCAACACTGCCTTGGCGTTCTGTTCTACCAGCAGTATGGTGACCCCCCGCTCAGCCCGCAACTGTTGGAGCACCCGGAAGATCTCCTGCACTACCAGCGGCGCTAGCCCCATGGAGGGCTCGTCCAGCAAGAGCAGTTTGGGGCGCGCCATCAGGGCCCGGCCGATGGCCAGCATCTGCTGCTCGCCGCCGGACATGGTGCCGGCTGCCTGTCTGCGGCGCTCATCCAACCGGGGAAATAGCTGGAATATCTCCTGCATGTCCTTCTGGATAGCTGCCTTGGCATCCCGGGCCCGGTAACGCAGGTAGGCGCCCAGTTCCAGGTTTTCCTCCACGGTCATCGACTTGAAGACTTGCCGTCCCTCCGGCACCTGGGAGATGCCCAGCTTGACGACCCGATCAGGGGCCAGGGCATTGATCTCTTCCTTCTGAAACAGGATATTGCCGCCGCTGGCAGGCGTCACCCCGGAGATGGTGTTTAGGATGGTGGTCTTTCCGGCACCGTTGGCGCCGATCAGGGTCACGATCTCCCCTTCGGCCAGGTGCAGGGAGACATTCTTCAGGGCGTGGACCTTGCCGTAATAGGTATTGATGTTCTTCAGTTTCAGCATCAGTCATCGTCACCCAAATAAGCTGCAATCACCTGCGGGTTGTCCTGAATCTCACGCGGCGTCCCCTCAGCCAGCTTCCGGCCCAGGTTGAGGACTACGATCCGGTCGCAGATATCCATCACCAGCTCCATGTCATGTTCCACCAGCATCACCGTCACCCCCTGTTCCCTGATCCTTCTGATCAGTTCGGCAAGCCCCAGGGTTTCCTTCGAGTTGAGACCGGCTGCCGGCTCGTCCAACAGGAGAAAACGCGGTCTGCAGGCCATGGCCCGGGCAATCTCCAACAGGCGTCCCTTGCCAAACGGCAAATTGCCGGCCATCACCCCGGAGAGCTCAACAATGCCCACAAATTCCAGCCACTGCATCGCCTCTTCTCGAATGCGGCGTTCTTCCCTGATTGACCAGGGCATTCTGAAAGAGCAGGCAAAGAGGCCGCTGCTGCTCCTGCTGTGGAGCCCTACCATGACATTTTCCAGCACCGTCATCTGCCCAAACAGCTCGATGTTCTGGAAGGTGCGCACCATCCCGCGGGAGGCCAGTTTCTCGGCGGGCATCCCGCTGATATCCTGCCCCTCGAAGAGTACCCGGCCGCTGGTCTGACGGTAAATGCCGGTGACGATGTTGAACAGGGTGGTCTTGCCGGCGCCGTTGGGACCGATCACACCGGTGATCTCATCGGCCTTGACCGTGAATGAAAGATCATGTAGGGCCGTGACGCCGCCGAATAGTTGCGTGATGCCGATCAGTTCAAGCATCTGCATCCTCCTTGGCGCGGCGCAGGGAGGGGAGCCGGCGGCAGAGGGCCGGCATCACCCGTACGAGCCCATCCGGCATGAAAATGGTCATCACCATCAGCAGACCACCATAAAAGACGATTTCGTAATCATGCATGACACTAAGAAACTCCGGCAGGAGCGTCAGGAGGAGAGCACCGAGGAATGAACCGTAAATACTGCCCAGACCGCCGATCACGACCATGGTGAGGAGTTCAACAGAGACCGTGAAACCAAAGGAGGAGGGTGCGATAAAGGTCATCACGTGGGCGTAGAGGGAACCGGCAAGGGCGCAGATCATGGCCGACAGGGCAAATATCTGGACCTTGAGCAGTCGGGCGTTGACCCCCACGACCCGGGCCGCCACCTCGGCGTCATGGATGGCCCTGCAGGCCCGTCCGATGCGTGAATTGGCGAGATTAAGGGAGAAAAACACGCAACCTAGGACAAAAATCCAGACCAGATAATAGTTCATCCGATCACTGTCAAAGGTAAGGGGGCCGAGGGTCAGGTTCGGGATGCCAGAAAAACCGGAGGGGCCATCGGTCATGTCTACCCATTCATTGAAGACGATCTGTATGATAATCCCCAACCCCAGAGTTGCCATGGCCAGGTAATGGCCTTTCAGCTTCAGCACGGGAAAACCGATCGCAAAGGCCAGCGCCCCCACGGTCAGTGCGGCCACCGCCATAGCGGTCCACGGGTTCCAGTCGTAGGTGGTGGTGAGGATGGCGGAGGCGTAGGCGCCCAGGCCAAAAAAAGCGGCATGGCCCAGTGATATCTGTCCTGCATACCCCAAAAGCAGATTGAGTGCCACCGCCAACAGGGTGTTGATCCCCGCGAAGACCAGCACATTCAGGAGATAGCTGCCGGAAAACAGATAAGGTGCCAAAAGGATAGTGGCGGCAAAGAGCCCGTATTTGAGGAGTTCCTTGGCGCCTCCCACTACACCCGCTCGCTTTCAGGCTTGCCAAAGAGACCCTGGGGACGCAAAAACAGGATCAACAACAGGATGATGAAGGCGATGGCATCCTTGTAGCCGGAGGAGATCAGGCCTGCGCCCAACGATTCAAGCACCCCCAGGATCAGACCTCCGAGCACGGTGGGAAGACCGCTGGACATGCCGCCGATGATGGCGGCGCAAAACCCCTTTAACCCCAGCATACCCCCAACGTCATACGAGGTCATGGTGAGCGGGGCCACGATGATCCCGGCCAGGGCTCCCATGGCGGCGCTGATCACGAAGGAGAACAACACCATCCGCCGGACATCGATCCCCACCAGAGCGGCGGCGCGGGGGTTACAGGAACAGGCCCGCATCGCCTTCCCGCTGATGGTGTGGCTGAAGAACCACTTATTAAGAGTTATCAGCACCAGGGTAATACCCAGAATCCAGAGATGTTGCGGCAGTACCGTAGCTCCGGCCACGGTGATCGGGTCATCGCCGGAAAAGGAGGGAAGACTGTGGGTATCCTTATCCCAGATCAGCATGGCAAGTCCCCGCAGCAGGATCGACCCCCCGATGGTGACAATCACCAGGGAGATCGGCGTCGCCTTGCGCAGGGGACGAATCGCCAGCCGTTCAAAGAGGAACCCTACCAGGGTGACTATCAGCACCGCCAGCGGAATGGCGGCCCACAGCGGCAGATGGTGCGCCTTCAGCAGAAAGACGGTGACCATCCCCCCCAGCATCACGAACTCCCCCTGGGCGAAGTTGATGATGCCGGTGGCGTTGTAGATGATGGAAAAACCGATGCCGATCAGGGCGTAGATCGCGCCGGTGGCAAGACCTGACAGCAGGTATTGCAGGAGTTGCGTGCCTAATTCCATGATGATCGTCAGGCCCCCGGTATGACGCAACGACAGGCGGACGCCTGCCGTTGCGCACTGATTGAGCTCAGATGAGGTCGTACAGGGGACAACGCTACGGTGCCAGCACCCAGTTTCCCCGCCGCACCTGCACCATCACGAAGGCATCCTTGGTGAGACCGGCATGGTCGGTTGGAGAGTAATTAAAGGTGCCGCCGATGCCGTGGAAATTACGGGTCCGCTCAAGGGCCTGCCGGATCCCCTCAGGTGTGGCGCCGCCATTGGCAATGGCCATCTTGAGGAGCATGACCGCATCCCAGGCATGGCCGGCGAAATGATCCCCTTCCGTCCGATAGTGCCGCTGATAATCCCTGATAAAGGCCAGCAGTGCAGCCCGCTGTGGGTCTCGCTTCGGCAGGAGATCGGCGACGAGCACCTTGCCGGAGGGTAGCTTGACCCCTTCGGCGGCAGCGCCGGCCAGGGCGATGAATTTCTTCGACGAGACGCCATGGCTCATGTAGAGCGGTATCCTGAGTCCCAGCTGCCTGAAATTCTTGGCGATCACCGCAGGACCGGGGTTCGTCCCCCAGACGATCAGGGCCTGGGCCTGGGAGGCGCGAATCCTGGTCAGCTGAGAGGTCATGTCGGTGTCCTTGGGGCCGTAGGTATCGTCCACCACCAGATGTATGCCATACCTGCCGGCCAGGGCCTTCAGCTGTTCCCGGCCCGAGGCGCCGAAACCGTCAGAGACGGTCAGTATGGCCACCCGCTGCAACCGCTGCCGCTGCAGCTGTTCGTATATCTTGGCCACGGCCAGACTGTCGTTCTGGGCGGTCTTAAAGACGTAACGTTTGACCGGTTCGGTGATCTTGCTGCCTGCGGAACAGGAGATCATCGGGATCCGGTCCTTCTCCACCACCGGAATCACCGCCATGGTCTCGCCGGTGGTGCTGGGGCCGATAATCGCCACCACATGGTCGTCCTTGATCAATCTGGTGGCCATCTGGACCGCCTTGGTGGGATCGCCGTTGGTGTCATACACCACCAGCTGCAGTTGCTGCCCCCTGATCCCGCCGCTCCTGTTGATCTCGTTTACCACCATCTGTGCCGAGTTACGCTCAGGCTCACCCAGGAAGGCCGGCGGACCGGTCACGGAAAACAGGGCGCCGATCTTGATGGTGCCGGCGGCACAGGCCAGTGAGGTTGACAGGAGCAGCATCGCTGCAACAAGGGCTGTGGTCATCATGCGTGTAGACATCTCGGTAGCCTCCCTTTATTTCCGTAAGTTTCAGCCAGTGTCATGGGACGGAAAAATACCGTCCCGGTGTATTACATCGAATACAGACGTTCCCCTGCCAGGATGGTGAAGCCGTTTGCCGCCAGCGAGGCGATCGCCTTATCCGTCTCATCGAAACGGAAGATAATCACCGCGTTGCCGCCGCAACGCTCCACAAAGGCGTACATGTATTCCACGTTGATCCGGTCCCGGTCCAGGCTCTGCAGGATGGTGGAGAGCCCCCCGGGCTTATCCGGCACCTCCACCGCCACCACCTCAGTCTTGTTGACGGTAAACCCCTTCTCCTTCAGCACCACCTTGGCCCGCTCCACATCATTCACAATCAGACGCAGGATACCGAAATCGGAGGTATCGGCCAGGGACAACGCCCGGATGTTGATGCCGGTCTCCCCCAGGATGCGGGTGATCTCGGCCAGCCGGCCTGACTTGTTTTCGATGAAGATGGAGATCTGTTCAACTTGCATGGCTTCTCCTCCTACAGGTTACGGTTATCTTGGACCCGCCTGGCCTTGCCTTCGCTTCTCTGGATGGTCTTGGGCTCCACCAGCTTCACCGTAGAGGTCACCCCCAGCATATCCTTGATCTCCTTTTCGATCCTGCGGCCCAGCGACTGCAACACCTTGATCTCATCGGAGAACATCCCTTCGTTGACCTCCACCTGCACCTCCAGGGTATCCAAGTTGTCCCTACGGTCCACGATCAGCAGGTAATGGGGCTCCACCCCCTCAATCCGTACCAGTATTGACTCGATCTGGGACGGGAAGACGTTCACGCCACGGATAATCAGCATGTCGTCGGAACGGCCACTCAGACGGGCGATCCGGCCGTGGGTGCGGCCACAGACGCAGGGGGTGCGGTCGATGCTGGTGATGTCGCGGGTCCGGTAGCGGATCAGGGGGATCCCCTGCTTGGTGATGGTGGTGATCACCAGCTCCCCTTTTTCACCGTCAGCCACCGGTTGGCCGGTCTCGGGATTGATGATCTCCGGGATGAAGTGATCCTCCCAGATATGCAACCCCTGCTTGGCCTCGATGCACTCGATGGCAACGCCGGGCCCCATGATCTCGGAGAGGCCGTAGATGTCGATGGCATCCAGTCCCAGGTTTGCTTCAATCTCTGCCCGCATCGCCTCAGACCAGGGTTCTGCGCCAAAGATCCCCACCCTCAGCTTGGATGTCTTGATGTCGACTCCTTCCGCTGCGGCCTCCTCGGCCAGGTAGAGGGAATAGGAGGGGGTGCAGGTCAACACGGTGGAGCCGAAGTCCTGCATGATCATGATCTGACGTTTTGTATTGCCGCCAGAGATCGGGATCACCGAGGCCCCCAGTTTCTCGGCGCCGTAGTGTGCCCCCAGGCCGCCGGTGAACAGACCATACCCGTAGGCGTTATGGATGATGTCCCCCTTGTGGGCCCCGGCCGCCACGAAAGAACGGGCCATCAGCTCGGTCCAGACAGCAATATCCTGCTGAGTGTACCCCACCACGGTCGGCTTGCCGGTGGTGCCGGACGAGGCGTGGATCCGGACGATCTCCTCCATCGGCGCGGCAAAGAGGCCGTACGGGTAGGAATCCCGCATATCCTGCTTCGTAGTGAACGGTAGCCGCTGCAGATCGGCCAGAGACCTGATATCCTGTGGTTTGACACCCGCCTGGGCCAGGGAGTTGCGGTAGAACGGGACATTGGCAGAGACCCGCGCCAGCACGGCCTGTAGACGTTTGAGCTGCAGCGCCTCCAGCGCCGCCCGGGGCAGGGTCTCGAACTCTTCGTTGAAATAGCTGGCCATGCTCACCCCTCCTTCCTACAATGTCCGGCCCTTAGCAAAGGCCTGCAGGTTGATCTCCAAGGCCTTGCGGGGCAACATCCGTTCTAGTGCCTGCCGCCAGACCTCATCGGCAATGGAAAGCCGCCGGGAGACCGCCCCCAAAAGGACCGTATTGGCGGCCCGCAGATCGCCTGCGGCCTGTGCCAGTCCCTGACCGTCCACCGGCAGCACCTCGGGGAACCGGGACCTGATCCGCGCAAGCAGGTCATCGGGATAGGGGACCTGCCCCAAGAGGACCGAGGGTGGCGGGATCCGGTAATCGTTCACCACCACCTTGGCGCCTGGCTTGAGCAACGGCAGGGCCCGATAGGTCTCCAGCAGTTCGAAGCCAAACAGGAGGTCCCCCTCCCCTTCCGGAACCACCGGCGAGAGCACCTGGCTGCCAAAACGGACATGGGATACCACGCTGCCCCCTCGCTGGGACATGCCGTGAATCTCGCTTTTCTTTACCTCAAAACCGGCCAGCATGAAGGCCTCGGACAGGATCTCGGAGGCCAGCAGGATCCCCTGCCCCCCCACCCCCACCAGGAGGATATTGGTTACGGCATAACTCATCGCTTTCCCCCGATGGCGCTGAACCTGCAGAGTTGTTGACAGACCGTGCAACCGGTGCAGAGTGACGGATCGATGAAGGCCTTGCCCGTATTCCCCTCCGGGTCCGGCTTCCATTCAATGGCCGGGCAGCCGATCCGCAGACAGGCCTTGCAACCGGTGCAACGCCCCTGATCCACCTCCAGCACCATCCCTTTTTCAAAACGGCCACCCCCCTTTATCAGGCAACAGGGGCGGTTCGTAACGATCACCGATGGTTCGGGACGGTTCATCTCCTCATCCAGGGCCTGACGGGTGGCCTCCAGGTCATAGGGATCCACCAGACGGACGTTCTTGATCCCCAACACCCGGCACAGTTCGGGGATGTTGACCTCTGAGGCCGGTTCGCCGTTCAGGGTGAAGCCGGATGCCGGATTTTCCTGGCGACCGGTCATGGCGGTGATCCGATTGTCGAGGATGACCACCGTGGCCGGCGCCCGGTTCCAGGCCATCTCCATTAGGGAGTTGACGCCGGTATGCAGAAAGGTGGAATCACCGATCACCGCCACCACCCGTTTCTGTTCCTCCGCCGGCAGGGCGCGGACAATACCGGAGCCGATGCTGATGGAGGCCCCCATGCAGACACAGGTGTCCATAGCGTTCAGGGGTGGCATGAACCCGAGGGTATAGCAACCTATGTCACCGGTGACATAGGCGTTTGCCCGGTTCAGCTGATAGAAGAGACCGCGGTGGGGGCAGCCGGGGCACATATTGGGAGGCCGGGGTGGCAACGCCTCAGGTGCGACGGTCACCACCTTCGGGACGACAATGACGCCGGCCGTGGCAAAGGAGTCGCGAATCCGGCCCGGCGACAGTTCTCCACAGCGGGGAATCAGCTCCTTGCCCCGTGTTGCGATACCCAGGGCCTTCACCTGTTCCTCGATGAACGGGTCCAGCTCCTCCACCACAAACAACTGGTCGACCGCGGCAGCAAACTGGCGGATCAGGTTCTCCGGCAACGGCCAGACCATGCCCAGTTTGAGGACGCTGGCCTCGGGCAGCGCCTCGCGGACATACTGGTAGGTGACGCCGGCGCAGATCACGCCGATCTCGCTGGAGCGCAGCTCCATCCGGTTGAACGCGGCAGTGTCGCCGAAGGCCGACACCTTGACGGTGCGCTCCTCCACCAGTGGATGCCTGACCTTGGCGTTGCCCGGCAGCATCACCAGCTTGGCGGCGTCCTTGACCAGCCTGGGGGGCGGCAGATCGTTGCGGCGCTCGCCAAGCTCGACGATCGACTTGCCGTGGGAGATGCGGGTGCAACTACGCAGCATCACCGGAGTATCAAACTGTTCCGACAGATCGAAGGCCAGCCTGGTAAACTCGCTACACTCTTGGGAGTCGCCCGGCTCCAGCATCGGCACCTTGGCAAAGCGGGCATAGTTGCGGCTGTCCTGCTCGTTCTGGGAGGAGTGCATCTCCGGGTCATCGGCCGCCACCAGCACCAAGCCGGCCTTCACACCGGTGTAGGAGGCGGTGAACAACGGATCGGCCGCCACATTGACGCCGACATGCTTCATGCAGACCAGGGCCCGGGCGCCGCCAAAACTGGCGCCGATGGCCACCTCCAGGGCTACCTTCTCATTAGGCGCCCAGGAACTGTTGATATCGCGATAGCGGGTTATCGTCTCCAGGATCTCGGTGGAGGGGGTGCCGGGATAGGCGCTGGCCACCCGGCAGCCTGCTTCAAAGGCGCCCCGGGCGATGGCTTCGTTGCCGGACAGGATTTCTTTCATGGTGAGGCACTCTTTCCTGACTGCAGAGGGTTCAAAGGGAGTAAATTTATACACGTCATGCCGGAACCTTGTCAATTCGTTTGCGCCGTTCCGGAGGCCGCTTCAGGCGCCAGGATGACGGCCATTTGTGCAGGGTGAACGTTTGTGGTATACAAGGTACCCATGGCACCCCTGCTTTGTGTACGGAACATCGCCGTGAAAGACCGGCGCGAACCGCTGACGCTGGAACTCGAACCGGGCGGGCAGACGCTCTGCATAACCGCCGATGAGCAGGAACTGCGTCATCTGCTGCACCTCTGCTGCGGCATGGCCCTCCCCTCCCACGATCAGGTGCTCCTGGACGGTATCGATACCGCCGCCCTCTCACGGCAACAGCTCCTGGGGCTGCGGCGAGGTTTCGGCATCGTGACGGCAACGGGAGGGCTCATTGCCAATCTCAAGCTGTGGGAAAACATCACCCTCCCCTGTCTCTACCGGCAGGGTTCAATCACCCCGGAGGATGAGCAGCAGGCCATGGAGCTGCTGATCGCCTTCGGTTATACCGGTAACCTGCTGGCCCTGCCGGGGCATCTATCCCTATTTGAACGCCGCATGGCCGCCTTTGTCCGTGCGGCCATCAGCAGACCACGGCTTATGCTCTACGCCGGTTGTTTCGACAACCTGACCACCGCCCACTGCCGGTTGCTGCTGCAGCAGGCCCGACAGCTGCACGAAAACATTCCCGGTCTGGCGTCACTCTATCTGACCACCAGCAGCACGGCACTGGAAACATTGCACCCCGACTGCATTCTTGACCTGCAACACCGATCAACCACACCCGAGAGGTCCCCATGATCAAGGAAGAGGATCCCCGATTTCGGCACCTGGAACGGAAGATCGGCCTGTTTTTGCTGGCGGCCCTGGCCGGCATCGCCCTGGTGGTGGTGCTGGTGGGGATCCAGCGGGGACTCTTTACCCCGACCTACACCCTGCACTTTACGGTGGATCGAGGCACCGGCTTTACCAAAGGGATGCCGGTCAAACTGTCCGGTTTCCGGATCGGCCGCATCACCGACCTTGCCCTCAACGAACAGGCCATGGTGGAGGTGACCATAGAGGTTGATCGCAAATACCGGAAATGGATCCGCGGCGATTCCACGGTACGCCTGGTAAAGGAAGGGCTGGTGGGGGACAGTGTGGTGGAGGTGGCGGTGGGGAGCCAGAACAAACCGGAGCTTACAAACGGTGATTCGGTTGGGTACGTGAAGACCAAGGCGCTGGATGAACTGGCAGACGAGATTGCCGAAAAGGTTAAACCGGTGCTGATCGAGGTACGGGACATCATCGGCTACATCAATGACCCCCACGGCGACCTGAAAAAGACCGTTCACAATCTGGAGATCCTGACCCGTCATCTGGAACAGACCAGGGGCAACGCCGACACCTTGCTGATGAACGCCAACCGCAACCTTGCGGCGATCAGCCAACGTTCCGTTTCCCTGTTGGACAGCACCAATCGCAAACTCGACAGCCTTGATATCGCAACGCTCAACAGCGGTCTGGCAAAACTGCCGCCACTACTGGAGAGGGCCGATGCCACCATGGTCAACGTCAGCGCCATCTCGGCCGAGACCAGGAAGCTTGCCGAAAGCACCTTCCCCCGCATACCCGGCCTGCTCACCCATACCGACGAACTGCTCTACAGCACCGACCGACTGGTCAACAGCATCAACCACTCCTGGCTGTTGGGGGGTACCAAGGGGATGGGACCACGCCGCACCATCAGCGCAGGTGACAGCTATGACTAACTACCGTTTACTCGCCTGTGCCGCCCTCTGCCTGATCACCCTGCTGACCGGCTGCCTCGGCGGCAGCAGGATCACCAGATCCTCAGCCCGTGAGAGACTGGACGACCTGCAGCATCGCGCCCAGTTAAGTTTCGATCAGGGCCTTCACGACGATGCCCGCCTCCTGCTGCAGGAGGCGCTCCAGCTGGCCGACTCCCTGGACGACCGTCCCGGACAGGTCTCGGTGCTGGTACAACAGGCCAGACTGGCCCGCAAGCTGGGGGATCTACCACAGGCCCGACGACTGGCGGCACAGGCGATGACCGTGGCGGCAGGGGGGCGCGACGTCGCCGATGTTGACCAGGAAAGATCGCTGCAGGAACTGGCAGCGGGACAGCTGGATAAAGCGGTGGTCTGGGCAGAGCGGGCCCGGCAGGACGAGCGGGACGGTCAGATGGGAAGACGGTTGAACCTGCTGGCCCGGCTGGCCCTGCTGCAGGGAAGAGAGGAGGATGCCGCCCGGCTGGCCGGTCAGGCCCTGGAGCAGAGCGCCACTGCAAAACTGGCATCGGAACGGGCCAATGCGTTGCGGGTGTTGGGGATCATCAACGGCCGACGCCACCGTTTTGCAGAAGGCAGACGGTTCCTTACCGAGGCCCTTGTACTGGACAGGTCACTGGAGCTGCCGGTCAGGATCGCTGCCGATCTTGACGCGCTGGCAGATCTGGCCGGGCTGGCCGGAGATCCCGGGGCACGGGAGCAGTTCCGTGCCCGTGCAGCAACGGTACGCGCCGCCATGGCCGGTGCGGCGTCCCCCCCGTAAGCTTCACCGGCGGCACGGCAACAGGGATCGACCCGGCTAACGCAGCTTGTTCCGCCAGGCGTAGGCCTTTTTCTGGCACTCCATCACCTGGTCCGGCGGGACCCCCAGGCGGTTCAGACAGTCCGCAGCCTCTTCAAGCTCCAGTCGCTCCATCATCTCCGTCAAGCAGAGCAGGGTACCCAGATCACCGCCACGGTTCACCAGGGCATCCTGAATATCGTCACTCAGGTTCAGATTCGCCATCATCTCCTGCATACTGATATCGTAGATATCCTTGAGCATGGAGAGGGTGCCCACCATGAACGATTCGTCCGGGTGGACATACCGCACCAGCTTGCTGTTCGCAAGCTTCAGCCGGGCTAGCTCCTCCATGAAGGCGGCCCTCACCGCGGCCATCTCCATGAGGGGGCTGTTCAGTCCCTGCCCCCCCTCCTCGGCAAAGATGGCCAGCTGCACCCAACGCCGCAGATGCTGCAGTCCCACGATGGTGATGGCGTGGCGTACGGTACGGATCTTCTCCCGTGAGGCAAAGGCCACCGAATTGACCAGCAGCAGCAGTTTGTAGGTCAGGTTCGGGTCCTGTTTGAAGGTCTCCTCGATGGTTGCTATCTCGTCATCCTGGGACAACTGCTGCATAAGCTGGAAAAACGTGCCGGTGGCATTGGCCATCCGGGCCTTCTGCATCACGGTGGGACGGGCAAAGAAATAGCCCTGGAACAGCTGGAATCCCATCCTGCGGCTTCGCAGATACACATGACGGCTGTCCACCTTTTCCGCCAGCAGTTGCACCGGATAACGTTGGAACCGCTCCACCTCCTGATAGAGCTGCTCAAGCGGGGTGGCCACCAGATCAAGCTTGACGATATCGATCAGACCGTCATACAGCGGCTCAAACTGCGGGGCATACCGGTGGTCGTCCAGTGCCAGCTGATAACCCGCCTTTTTCAACTGACGACAACGATCCACAACCGCCGGGGTGACCTCCAGATCTTCCAGCAGCTCAAGGCCGATCAGATCACTCGGCAAGAGTTCCACCGTATCGCTTAACAGCATCTCGGCGTCCACATTGATATAGCCGCGCTGCTCACCCAGCACCTCATGGATGCCGAAACTGGAGAGCATATCCACTATCACCCGGGAGGTTGCCCGGCGCGAGGAGTCGAAAACCGCCGAAGAGAGGGCCTGAGGGGAGCGAAACAACAGTTCGTAGGCGACAATCTCCTCCAGGCCGTTCAGGATCGGTTGTCTGCCCATCAGATGGTTCATAGGGGATACTCGCGGGCGAAGAAGGGTAGCCGGACGGCAATGCGAGCGGCACATTTGAGATACCAGTATAGCAGAGCTCTGGGGATTTGTCAGCTGGAGAGAGGCGTATTCGTCACTGCCGACAGGTCATCCGTCACCACCAGACCTTCCAGCAGGCTGTAATCACTTACCTTCAGCCGGTTGAAGCCGAACCGCTGCATGGTCATCAGGACAATCAGAGTCCCGGCGATGATCAGGTCCTCGCGCCCTGGCTCCAGCCCTGGCAAATCAAGGCGTTGTCGCGGCGACAAGGGAAGCAGCAGGTTGTAGAGTCGCTGGATCTCCTCCAGGGGGAGCACCAGATTATTGACCTTGCGATAATCATACTCCGTCATCCCCAGGCTCAGAGCCGCCAGGGTGGTGGCGGTGCCGGCGGTCCCCACCAGCAGGGCACGGTCAGGGTTAACGGCCACCTCTGCACGGGTCAGATGCCGCTGCAGGAGGTCCAGCTCCCGGCCAATCTTTTCGGCCATGGCAGTCGGTGTTCCCTTCCCCTCGGTCAGCCGCACCACCCCCAGAGGGAGGCTCTGGACAAAACAGGGGGAAACGGTCCGGGCTACGGTGTATTCGGTGCTGCCCCCCCCGACGTCGAACAGGAGGAGCTGTTCAGGGCGTTCATCAAGTCCGGCCAGCACCCCCTGCAAGGTAATCCGTCCCTCGGTCTCACCGCCGATCACCTGCAGGACGATGCCGGTCTCCCTCGCCACCCTGGCCACAAACGCCTGCCCGTTTACCGCATCCCGCACCGCGCTGGTGGCCACGGCACGCACCGTCCGCACCCCATACCGCACGATCTCGGCGCTGAACACCCGTAAAGCGTCAAGGGCCCGCTCCATGGCGTCGTCGGACAGCCCCCGTTCACGGTGAAAGCCGCCACCCAGGCGGACGATACGCCGCAACAGGGCAAGCTGACAGAAGGCTGCATCGGGAAACCGGTCGGCGATCAGAAGCCGGGCCGTATTGGTACCGAGGTCAATGACAGCAACAGGTTCAGGGCACACGTTACTTGCCGAAAATCCGCTCCTTGAGTTCCTTGCCCACCTTAAAAAACGGCAGCTTTTTCGGCTTTACCTTGATCGGTTCACCGGTTTTGGGGTTACGACCGGTATAGGCGCCGTACTCCTTGACCACAAAACTGCCCAGACCGCGGATCTCTATCCGCTCGTCGTTGATCATCGCCTCACTCATGGCGTTGAAGATCATGTTCACCACCTCTTCAGCCCGCTTATGGGAGATGTCACGCTGTGCGGCAAAGGTCTCGATCAGTTCGGATTTGTTCATGGTTCACACTCCTTCAGGGTATGTACGCTCATCAGCGGCAGTATCGATAGGCGCTTCGTTCAGGATCGGATCAGACTGACAACAGTCTCCAGGTGGCCGGTCTGGGGAAACATGTCCAGGGGGT
>JAJYCS010000055.1 GCA_021778115.1 Deltaproteobacteria bacterium | reverse complement strand
CTTGTCCCGTTCGGACGAGAGCTTGTTCTGGCGGAAGGAGCGGGAGAGGCTCTGCAGATCCAGATCGCTGGTATCCACCTCATGCCAGGTGCGGCCGGCCTCTTCGGCGGAACGGGGGCCGATGGCCAGGTGGCCCCGCAGGAAGTGGCGCTCCTTGTCGGCCAACAGCAAAAAGGCCCGGTTCATGCCGAACCCCTTGCCGGAGGTGATGGCGGTGAGGGCCACCGAGAGCACTTCCTCAAGGTCCACCGAGCTTTGCAGCACCGACCCCAGTTCGTGCAGGAAGCGGACCTCCAGGGTCTTGGTGTCGAGAAAACTCCCGAGCGCCTGGATTTGTGCGCGCTGGCGCCGGTAGTCGTTGTGGAGGGTGGAAAAGATGGGGGCTAACGGGTGTCCTGATTCCCGAAAGCGGGATAGATCGCGTTTAAAGCGGTCACAGTCGCAGCATTTTTCCAGAAAACGCCGCTCTCGCGAGCAGAGCAGGTCTGCATCGCCCTCGCTCAGGTTGGGGCAATCATCCAACGAGAGCAGGTCGCGGTCCCAGCAACATTCCCATTGTGTGGTGTCGTCGTCCATGCAAAGGGCTCCGTTGTCAAGCATACCACCGGTTCAGGCCGGGTCAAGGCGCCTCAGGAGAACGTGCACGGAGGTCTGGCGTCGGACTACTTGACCTTCCAGGTGGTACCCTGGGGCGTATCCACCAGCTGGATGTTGTTGGCCAGTAGCTGGTCGCGGATCTCGTCGCTGCGTTTGAAGTCCTTGTTTTTGCGGGCTGCTGCCCGCTCGACGATCAATGTCTCGATCGCGGCCGGAGTGATGGTCAGCTCCCCTGCCTTGTCGGCCTCGCGAGCCGTCAGCCACTGGGCAGGGTCGCTAAGGAACAGCCCCAGCACCTGGCCGATCTCGCCAAAGGCGCTGCGGATGGCGGTCAGGGCCTGGCGGCCCGCGGCATCCGGCTGTCCCGTCTCGGCCAGGTAGCGGTTGAGGGTGCGCACCAGGTCGAAGATGGTGCCCAACGCCTGGGCGGTATTGAAGTCGTCATCCATCGCCTCTTGAAAGCGGGGCAGAAGCTGCTGGGCCTTGTCCTGCAACTCGGCCAGCGAGGGGGCTGCCGAGCCGTTGCCGGTAGGCCCTGCCAGAGCCTGATCCAGGGCGGCCAGCGCCTCGTAGATGCGGGTAATGCCGGACTGGGCCTCGCGTAGGTTCTGGTCGGAGTAGTCCAGGGGCGAGCGGTAGTGGGCCTGCAGGATGAAGAAGCGTAAGACCTCGGGGTCGAACAGCTCCAGCACCTCGCGGATGGTGAAGAAGTTGCCCAGGGACTTGCTCATCTTCTCGCTGTTGATGTTGACGAAGCCGTTGTGCAGCCAGTAGTTCACGAACCGGCAGCCGTTGGCCCCCTCCGACTGGGCGATCTCGTTTTCGTGGTGGGGAAATACCAGGTCCTTGCCGCCGCCGTGGATGTCGAAGGAGGGACCCAGGAAACGCATGCTCATGGCCGAGCACTCGATATGCCAGCCGGGGCGGCCCGTGCCCCAGGGGGAGTGCCACCAGGGCTCCCCCGGCTTGGACCTCTTCCAGAGTGCAAAATCCATCGGATGCCGCTTGCGCTCGTCCACCTCCACCCGGGCGCCGGCCTGCATATCCTCCAGGTTGCGCTTGGAGAGCTTCAGGTAGCCGGGGAAGGTCTCCACGGCAAAGTAGACATCGCCTGCGGCCTCGTAGGCATGGCCGTTGGCGATTAGTCTTTCAATAATTGCGATGATGTCGTCAATATGATCGGTGGCCTTGGGCTCAACGGTCGGCTTGGCGAGTCCCAGCCGGTCCATGTCCTTGTCAAAGGCGGCGATGTAGCGGTCGGCGATGGTGCGGTAGTCGGTCCCCTCCTGGTTGGCGCGGTTGATAATCTTGTCGTCGATGTCGGTGTAGTTGCGGACAAAGGTGACGTCATAGTCAGCGTACTGCAGGTAGCGGTAGATCACGTCAAAGACGATGCCGGCCCGGGCATGGCCGATATGGCAGTAGTCGTAGACCGTGACCCCGCAGACGTACATGCCGACCTTTCCCGGCACCAGGGGGATAAACGGTTCTTTCCTGCCGGTGAGGGTGTTGTAGAGACGGAGCGCCATAGGAGAGGACCTCTGGATTTTTACGGTTACTGTGGCATGATTTGACGGGAAAGACAAGGCTGCCCCTTGCATGCCGACCGGTGGCAGTGCTACAAGAGCTCACACCACGGGGGGGAGATGGAACGTTTGCAGTATGATGATCAGCTGCACCTGCTCACGGATATGGCCGGTACTGCCGCTATCCTGGAGTTGCTCCTCAGCATCTCCCAGCAGCGCCAGCCCCCTCGAATCCAGTTATACAACTACTATAAAGAGGTGCCGGTGGCCTCCGGCGTTGAGAACCTCTACCTGTTCGACGACACCCTCTGCTGCCGGACTGCCGATATCCAGGCCCGGGCCATTGAGCTCAGTCGTTACACCATCATCAAATGTCCTGTTTTCCCCCACGACGTCTATGCCAGTGCCCGGTACAACCCGGAGAGCCGGGAGGTGCTGTTGTCCGGGTTTTGCTATGCGGAGGTGCTGCCGGACCGTCGCGATGCCGTGCGGGTGAAGATCGGCGGGCTTCTGTACGTTGATGTCGAGGCGGGGCCCGACCGGTTTCGGGCCAAGCTGAAGGATCTCTCCCTGGGGGGCTGTGCCCTTGAGGTGCCTGATAAGGGACTCCTGGGCACGTTCACCTACTTCTACCTGAACCTCTCCCTCACGCTGGCCGAGCGTCAGGCGCCGGCCACTCTGCGGGTGCTTGCGCGGCTGCTCCGTTTCGAATCAACCACCCCTCCCTGTCGCTGCATCTTCCTCTTTGAGCTGGAACGGGGGAGTGAAGATCTGATCGGCAGGTATATCGCACAGCGTCAGGGTGAGATCATCCGGGAACTCAAGGTCTGATATGGATCTGCTGCACGTGCCACAAAGAAAAGGGCCCCGGCATTGCGCTGCCGAGACCCCTCCCGGTGCTGCCTCGGTCAGTCGGCAGCCCCTGCGACCTCCTTGTGCAAGGGCCGGTCGCTGCTCTCTCCTTCTTACGGTTATGCGGTAGCCGATACCGTGCTGCTGTTGGTGCTGCTCTGGATGCTGCTGTTGGAGCTCAGCTGCGTGTAATTCTGCAGGGCTGCGGTCAGGATCGCCTTCAGGCTGTCATTGACGGTTGAGGCGGTGCTGGTTGCGGAAACGGCAGACGATCCGGTAGCGGTGCTGGTTGACGAGTTGTTCAGGGCGTCGAGCATCGCCTGCAGGGTACTTGCCACCGTGTCCTGCGAGCTGGCGCTGCTGCCGGTGCTGGCATCCGCTGATGCGGCATGGTGGTGGCTCAGTCGATGCTGAATCTGCTGATAGATCTTTGAGGCCCCTGTCATATCTCCCGATTGCAGGGCGCTGCCCAGGCTCTGCAGGTCTTTGCTGAACGGGTTTTCCCCCTGTCCGTTGCCGGTGGATGCCGCGTCCTTCTCAAGGGCGGCCAGGGCGGTCTGGGCATCGCTGGTGTTCCCCGACTGCAGGGCGCTGCCCAGGCTCTGCATCTGGCTGGCGATGTCGCTTGCGGTGCTGCTGTCGGTACTGCTTGTAGGTGGTGGTGGCGGTGGCCCCTGGGATTGGCCCTGCTGGCCCAGGAGCGCCAGCAAAGCCGATGAATCCATCTGGGCGTAGATGTCGCTGGAGCTGGTGCTCCCCTGGCTGCTTTCGGCCGTACTGCTGCTCGTGGCGCCGCTGGTTGTGGTGGCGCTGCCGGACGAGGAGGCGCTCGATGCGGAGATCTGGCGCAGTTCGTACAACAGCTTCTGCATCTCCCTCATGCTGGAGGTGTCCATCCCTCCGGATGCTGCGCTCAGTGCACTGCTCATGTCATGGCTCCTTTTCGTGCTAGAAGTGACTGGTGGTGCCGTACCCGGGTGCCCACGCTGCTCCAGTTCACCCCCTTTCTCCTTCCCGGAACCGCACCCCTTTGGTACATGTATCGGGTGGCGTCCTTTCCGTCTTCGTTAAGAGTGCCGGTGGTTCTGTAAATATTTGTAACCGGCGGGAAACGGTGCAGCCCTTTTTCCCGTGTCTGTTCTATAGTATGCCGAACGTTGCGGTCGGGAGGGAAGATGGCTACTCGGATACTGGTGATCGACGATGATCGTGAACTGTGTGCCTTGCTGGCGGATTATCTGGCTGCCGAGGGGTTCCTCAGTGACCTGGTGCATGACGGTCTGCAGGGGGTCGAACAGGCCTGCGGGGGGCAGTATGACCTGGTGGTGCTGGACGTGATGCTGCCTGGGCTGAACGGTTTTGAGGCGTTGCGGCGGATTCGGGGGGTCTCGGCGGTGCCGGTGCTGATGCTCACCGCCCGCGGTGAAGAGGTGGACCGGATCGTGGGGCTTGAGCTGGGGGCGGACGATTACCTGCCAAAACCGTTTAATCCGCGGGAACTGGTGGCCCGGATCCGGGCTATCCAGCGCCGGTCCGCCGGTAGCGGGACCCTGCTGCGGGTGGCGGACCTGGAGCTTGACGCCGGCGCCCGTGCGGTCCGCCAGGAGGGGCGGGTGGTGGAGTTGACCTCGGTGGAGTTTTCACTGCTTGAGCTCCTCCTTGCCCAGGCCGGTCGGGTGATCACCCGGGACGAGTTGTGTCGGCAGGCCATGGGGCGGCGGTTCAGCCCCTATGACCGCAGCATCGACGTGCATATCAGCAGTCTGCGCCGCAAACTGGGACCGGCTGAGGAGGGGAGCGAGCGGATCAAGAGCGTGCGGGGCGTCGGGTATATCTACCTGCGTCCGTCAGCGGAAGGCGGAAGCAGGTGAGATCCCTCTTTGTCAGGCTCTTTCTCTGGTTCTGGCTCACCGCGCTCCTCTCCGGCGCCATCTTCTTCCTGGTGGCCATGCATTTCAGGCCGGTCCATCATCATCTCCCCCCGCCGTCGGCACAGTTCGGCTTTCCACCACCGGCCCCGCCGCCCCCCCGCTGGCGTTTCCTTGAGGGGATGGGGGTGCAGCTGGGGATCTCTGCCCTGGTGGGGGGGCTTATCTGTTACCTCCTGGCCTGGAGGATTACCGCCCCGGTGCGTCGGTTGCGGCAGGTGGTGCAACAGCTGGCCGCTGGCGATCTGACCGTCCGCACCGGGATCGGCCTGGCCCGTCAGGGGGATGAGATCGCCGACCTGGGGCGTGATTTCGACCGGATGGCGGAGCGGATCGAGACGCTGCTGCTCTCTCAGAAACAGCTGGTCCGTGACATCTCCCATGAATTGCGTTCTCCCCTGGCGCGGCTGCAGGTGGCCCTGGGGCTGACCAGACGTGCCGTCCCGCCCGAGGCCGAACGGCTGCTCGACCGGATCGAACAGGAGGGGGAACGGCTGAACGCCCTGATCGGCGAACTGCTGACCTTGAGCCTTCTGGAGAACGGCACGGCCATGGCGGACCGTGAACCGGTGGAGCTGCAGGAGCTGTTGGCCGAGGTGGTGGAGGACGCCCTCTTTGAGGCTGCGGAGTCGGGGCGGCAGGTGCGGCTTGCCGCAACGCCGGCGTTGGTCGAAGGTAATCGGGAGCTCCTGCGCCGGGCCGTTGAGAACGTGGTGCGCAACGCCCTTCGCTACACCGCGGAAGGGACCGCGGTCATGCTCTCCTGTCAACGTGACGGGCAGGGCGACGCCCTGCTGACGGTGCAGGATCAGGGGCCCGGTGTGCCGGAGCAGATGCTGGCCGCCATCTTTCAGCCGTTTTACCGGGTGGCAGAGGCGCGGGACCGTCAGAGCGGGGGCACCGGTATCGGTCTGGCCATCACCGCCCGGACTCTCGCCCTCCATGGCGGGACGGTCACGGCCCGCAACCGGCCTGAAGGGGGGCTGGAGGTGGCTATGAGGCTGCCCCTGGCAGCGGGGCGAGGCCGGGGGGCGGCGGCAGGGGACAACGAAACGGTTGCGCCAGCCAACTACCTCCGCTAGGCTATCGGGCATGATCCCTTCCGTCTCTACCCGTTTCCATTACGGCTGGCTGATCGTCCTGACCGGCGCATTGGTACTGTTCGCCTGTTTCGGTCTGGCCCGCTACGCCTACACCATGCTGGTTCCCGGCATGCAGGCAGGATTGGGACTGCAGTACGACCGGATGGGGTTGATCGGCACCTCCAATTTTGTCGGCTATCTGATTTCGGTCCTCCTGGCGCCCTTGGCCCTGCGCCGTTGCACTCCCCGCTGCGCGGTGGCCTTTGCCCTGCTGCTGATCAGCCTGGCCCTGATCGCCATGTCGGCCAGCACGAACTTCTGGCAGGCGGCGCTCTGCTATACCTTAGCCGGTTTTGGCGGCGGCTTTGCCAATATCCCGCTGATGCTCGTGGTGAATTATTGGGTTCATCGGGCAGAACGGGGCAGGGCTCTGGGATTGGTGCTCGCCGGCAACGGGGCCGGCATCGTCCTGGCCGGGCAGCTGATCCCGTTTTTGCACCACCGCTTCGGCGCGGACGGTTGGCGGGCCAGCTGGCTGGTGTTGGGGCTTATCTGTCTGGCCGTCACGGCGGTCGCAGCCCTGCTTTTGCGCAACAGTCCGGCTGAGGTGGGGTGTGAACCGATGGGGCGGCCGGAGCGGTGTGAGCCGGATCAGTTCGTGAGCGCTGAACCTGAACGGGGCGGTATGATCCTGTTACTGCTGGGGCTGGTCTATCTCGCCTTCGGCGCCACCTTCATGATCTACGGTACCTTCATCGTGACCACCTTGGTGCGAGAGTACGGTCTCACCGAGGCGGTTGCCGGCCGCTACTGGTCGTGGGTCGGCCTCTGCAGCCTTTTCTCGGGGGTGCTGTTCGGGACGTTGTCCGACCGGATCGGCCGGAGGGGGGGACTGGCGCTGGTGCTGGTGGTGCAGACGCTGGCCTATCTGCTGGTCGGGCTGCGTCTGTCCGGGCTCTGGCTCCTGTTGTCCATTGTCCTGTACGGACTGGCGCTCTTTGCCATCCCCACCATCATGACCGCAGCCATTGCCGATTATCTGGGACTTGCCAGGGCGGCCACCGCCTTTGCCACGGTAACCCTGTTCTTTGCCGCCGGCCAGGTGGCCGGACCGGGCCTCGCCGGTCTTCTGGCCCGCAGCACCGGGAGTTTCAGCAGCGCCTACCTGCTGGCCTCCCTGCTGACCCTTGGGGCGTGCGGCAGCGCCATAGCCCTACCGCAGACCCCACAGGGCCGCACTGTCAGAAGGAATACCCCAGGTTGAGGGTAAGGATGTGGGAGCAGTCGGCAGGGGATGCTATCCGCCGGCATGTCCCAGCAGCATACCGGCAGCCAGAGCGCAGAGCACCACCAGGCAGAAACAGGCAAAGCGCCAGTCCCGTTCACGGACGAAGATCACCGCTGCGGTGAATACCCGCATGATCGGCGTGGCCAGCAGGACAAGTAGCCCCACGGTGATCAGGTGGGTGGCGTGGTTCAGTCGGCCGTTCAGCATGAAGCCGATCCCGACGGCGATCAGGACGGCGGCAACGATGGAACCGACCCAAAGCAGCCGGGCCAGCACCAGCTCGATCGGGGCGTGGGGTGAGGGTGGTAGTTCACATGAAGGGTTCTGCGTCATTTGAGCCCCCGGTAGATCATTTCAATGGCGGTATAGACGATGATCGGCAGGAAGAACTTGCGGATGGTGGATGACTTGAGCCGCATCATCAGCCGTGCCCCCAACACCGACCCCAGCAGCACCCCCAGCACCACCGGCCCGGCCACCAGCGGTTTTACATCGCCACGGGCAAAGTAGACCACGGCACCGGAGGCGGCCGTAACCCCGATCATAAAGTTGGAGGTGGCGGTGGATGCCTTAAACGGCATCTTCATGACCTGGTCCATGGCGGCAACCTTGAAGATCCCGGCGCCAATGCCCAACAGTCCAGCGGCTATGCCGGAGAAATACATGATGACCAGCCCCGGGATGGTGCGGGTCACCTGGTAGTCCACCCGTTTGCCCAGGAGGCGATCGGTGTAGGAACCGCCCAGTCTCAGTTTGAGCGACAGGCGGTCGGGCACCACCTCGGTCGGCAGTTCTGCCCTGCGGGCCTTGAACATGTTGTAGCCGGAAAAGGCGAGCAGCAGCCCGAACAGGATGAACAGGAAATGTTGATCCAGGTAGCCGGCCAGGAGCGCGCCGGTCAGCGCGCCGGTGGCGGTGCCCATCTCAAGCCACATGGCGACCCGGGTGTTGCTTAAATGATCCTGGAGATAGGCCACGGCAGCGCCGGTGGAGGTGGCGATGATGGAGACCGTGGAGGCGGCCACGGCGGTCCGCATCGGTTCGCCGAAGACCAGGGTGAGGACCGGTACGATGATCAGCCCGCCCCCCAGACCGAGGATCGCCCCGAACACCCCGGCCCCGATGGATATGACAAAGATTTCAACGGTTGTGGTCAGCACAGTGCTGCTCCCCCTTCGGGTAGTTGTAGGGATTTGTTGTGGAGTGGTCTGGTCGTTGGTAGCGGAAGGGAGGGCAGCTGTCAAGAGCTGATCGGCCCGTTGCCGCTACGCGGGGGAAACGGCTCACTGTGGCAGATGGGGCAAAACGGCAGCAGTACCGTCAGCAGGCCGTTTGCGGCAATGGGTGAGGAGATAGTGCAGGGTTATGTGCCGTCGGTAGGGAGGAGTAACAGAGTGGCGGTGCCGTGCACCACCAGTTTTCCCTGTTGGTTCGTCACTTCCACTCTGACGCTGGCCGTCCGGCGGCCCAGGTGCAGCAGTTCAGAACGGGCCGTGAGGGTGTCGCCCGGGGCGGCAGTTCTGATGTAGTTGACCTGCAGGTTGGTGGTGGTGCAGGCCAGACCCGAGGGGAGTAGGGGCCGGGGGAAGAACGAGGCGGTATCCACCAGGGTGGCCAGAAGCCCCCCATGGGCCCCGCCGAAGTAGTTGCGGTGGCGGTCGTCGACCGTCACTACCATCATCGCATGGCGTGCGCCGATCTCCTGCAGTTGAATCCCCAGGGTCTGCAGCAGGGGCATCCGGTTGATCGATTCCGGCGTGGCTGGTTCGATGGTCATATCGTCTCCTGATTGGTCCTCGCTGCTCGCTATTTTTTCATCCACGACGCCTTGGTCGCAAGGCGTTTCCCGTCCTCCAGGGTGGCTTGGGAGAGACTGCCGGCCTCGGCCTGGATGCAGATGAAGTACAGATCTTCATCTCCGGCCTTCCAGCCTCGCTCCCCTTCTGGCGCCACCCGGATCAGGCTGCCCTCTTGGATCGGGAATTCATCGCCATCCACATAGAACAGGCCGCTGCCCCGCAGCACGAGATACAGTTCCTCGTTCTTCTGGTGCTTGTGCAGAAAGGGCATGGCCTTGCCGGCAGGCAGCCGGTTGAGGGAGACTTCGCAGCCGGTAAGGCCCAGTTCCTTGCCGATGAAGTATTTGCCGTGAAACCCCATGAAATCCTTGTTGAGCAGGTTTTCAAAGGGGCCGAGCTGCTCAGCGGTGTAGTTGGTTTTGTGTATCATGGCGTTATGCTCCCTTTCGCACTGATCGGGCTGGTTGTCGTTCGCAGCGATCTGCTAGGCCTGCTTCCCTGCCGCGCCAAGCAGCCGGCGCGCCACTACCTCGGCCTGCTGCAGGGCCTGTGTCGGTACGCGGTCATCACGGCCGGGACCGGCGCCACAGACCCTGATCAGGCTGGTCTCTGTAAATCCCATCCATTTCAGGAAAAAGTCATAGCGTGGAAAGATATCCGCGAACATCGTCTCCTCCGGCTGTCCCTGGGTCAGGATGAAGACCAGCTTTTTTGGGGAAAGCCGGCTGGGCTGGGGGTTGGTGAGGTAATCGGGGACCAGATAGGAATAGCTGCGGTCGATGAACCCCTTGAGCTGGCTGGTCAGATCCCCGTAATAGACCGGCGAGGCCAGCAGCACCACGTCGGCGGCCTGCACCGCTGCCAACACCTCGCGCAGATCATCCTGCAATACACAGTCGTCACGGCCTTTTTTGCAGGCATAACAGGCCTGACAGCCGCGATAGGTCAGGCGGTTCAGCTCAAAGGTCTGGGTCTCGGCGCCCAGCGCTGCGGCGGTCTGCAGCAGGTGTCTGGCGATAGTTGCGCTGGTGCCCTCGGCGCGGGGGCTGCCCAGCAGGCCGACCATCTTCATTGTGATCCCTCCGTTTGGACGGTTTTGCCGATCTTTCCGGCCGTCCCTCCGTGCGTCTGACATCGGGGCGGGGTGGTGCGCATATCCCGCGTGCGGTGTGGCGTGGACAAATAGACCAATCACCCCCAATGGTCAACGGTTTTTTCATCTCGGCCACTCTGCAGGCAGTCTGGACGCCCCTGGCGTCGTTCTCAGAACGGTTGTATTGTCTGGTTCTGGTTGCTCTTGCTTGACAAGGGATAGAATACATTATACTGTAATTAACAGTATGGTGTACATTACAGTTATTCGGTCAAGGGGGCGGAAATGATGTCGGCAGTGTTGTACGGTAGCGCGGCTGTGGCCATGCTGGTGTCATGGTGGTGTGACCGGGAGAAGACGCGACGGGCCTTGAAGATAGGGGCAAAGTCGCTCCAGAGTCTGCTGCCGCGTATTCTGGGTATGGTGGCGTTGGTGGGGCTGGTGCTGGCGCTGGTGCCACCCGACCTGTTGCGCCGTCTGTTCAATGTTCGGGGGCTTGGCGGGTATCTGCTGATCGCCGGCATCGGGTCGCTGATCACCATGCCGGCACCGATCGCCTTTCCACTGGCCGGTTCCATGCTCAGACTCGGTGCTGCTCCGGCTACCCTGGCGACGTTTGTGACCACCTTGACCATGGTGGGCATGGTGACCGCACCGATGGAGGTGGCCCACTTCGGTACGCGTTTTACCGTAGTCCGTCAGACATTGAGCTTTATTACGGCCATCATCATCGGTCTTTTGATGGGGGTATTCCTGTAATGAAGATGCATCTGGCAAACTACCGGTTGTTCCTGATCGTGCTGGCGGTCAATCTGCTGCTGGCCATACGGCAGCCCGTGCTGGCCGGTCATGTAGCGCTGAACTCCTTCGGCTTTCTGCTGGAGGTGCTGTCGATCGTGCCGCCGGTAATGATCCTGATGGGGCTGCTGGATGTCTGGGTGCCGCGCAAACTGGTGGAGGCGCATCTGGGGCGGGATGCCGGGCTGCTGGGGGCCGGTGTCGCCATCCTGTTGGGTACCGCTGCTGCTGGCCCGCTCTACGCCGCTTTTCCGGTGGCGGTTTCCCTGCAGCGCAAAGGGGCGCGTCTTGCCAACATTGTCATCTTTCTGGGGACCTGGGCCGCCATCAAGGTGCCGATGATCATGCTGGAGAGCAGTTTCATCGGCCTGCGGTTTGCCCTGCTGCGGTTACTGTTCACCATCCCCTGCATCCTGGTTGCCGGCTACCTGATGGAGCGGATTGTCCCGCTGACGAGTCTGCCAGACAACGTGACTATCGGCGTGTATGACCGGCATCGTCCTGCGGAGGCACCGTAATGGCAGCCAGACAGCGGCACCAGTACCGTCACCTGCCGGCCTTCATCCTGCTTGCGTTGGCCCGCGGCCCGATCCACGGCGGGGCGATCAACAGTGTCCTTGCCGAGCGGATGCCGTATTTTACGCCGGATAGCGGGGCGGTCTACCGTACCCTGCAACAGCTTGAACGGGATGGTGAGGTGGTGGCGCAGTGGGATACCGATGGCCATGGCCCGGCGCGCAAGCTGTACCGACTGACTGATGCCGGCTGGGACCGCCTTGACTACTGGCGGGAGGACATCGAGAGGCGGGTGGCGAATCTGCAGCATTTTCTCGCCCTGTATCAAACGGTGCAATCGTCCGGTCGGCGCTGATCGGCTGTGACTGCTCTCAGCCGGTTTCCGGCAGCTTTACGGTGAAACAGGTGCCGCAGCCTCGGGCGCTCTCCAGTTCAATGGTGCCGCCGTGGTTGGGGATAATGCCCCATGAAACAGCGAGGCCAAGCCCGGTGCCGTTCTGCTTGGTGGTGTAAAAGGGGGTAAACAGCCGTTCCTGTTGCACAGGCGTGATGCCGGGGCCGGTACCCAACCGCTTGCGGCGCGTCTGCCGGAGCTGGCCGGGCTGTTGCAGCGCGAGCTGCAGGCGGCCGGTATCAGGATGGAACGTCGTCCATAAGGCGCCCCTGACGCCAGCCGCGCACGGCATTGATCAACCAGATCGCCTCAGCCCGCTTCAGATCGGCGGGATAGAGTACCTGCTCCGTAACGATCCCTCGCTCCAATAACGTCTGCCGCATCACTCCCGGCAGCAGACCGCAGGTAAGCGGCGGGGTCACGAGCCGGTTGTCAAGTCGTAGTACCAGATTGTGGTAACTCCCTTCCGTCAGTTCGCCCCGCCTGTTTATCAGCAGTACCTCGTCGGCAGTGGGATGTTCACGCCGCGCCCGTTCGTACCGTTCCCGCTCCTCGGTTTTCAGATAGAGCGCCTGGGTAGCGGGATCGACCCGGATGCTTGACAGGGCCAGCCGCAGCGGGGCGGAATCCGGTTCAATCGGCGCCGATGTAATGGTTAGCCGCCCGTCTGGGGCCAGCAGCAAGCGCACCTTGCGAACACCAGGCGCCTCTGCAGCATGGTTCTGTAACAGGTGCGCGGCGGCCACCGGGTCAAGTCGATGTCCCAGCCGGCCGGCCGACCAGGCAAGCCTTTGCAGGTGCAGCGCAAGGAGCGGATAGGTGCCGTTTTCAAGCCGCATGCTCTCCAGCAGTTGCGGTGGCTGTGGCGCCGATAGGAAGGCCGCCTTGGTCAGACATTCGGCGTACTCGGCCGCGGCTCTGGCATCCCAGGTGATGCCGCTACCGACCGCCAAGGTCAGGCGACCGGTCTCCTGATCCAGCAGCGCCGTGCGGATTGCAACCGAAAAGAGCGCCTCACCGCCGGGGGCAAGCATGCCGATCGCGCCGCAGTAGACCCCGCGTGGCTGTGCTTCGGCCTCAGCGATCAGCTCCATGCTGCGGCGTTTGGGGGCCCCGGTGACCGAGCCGCAGGGGAACAGGGCGCGGAAGATGGCAACCAGGCGGGTGCCGGGCAGCAGCCGGGCGGTGATGGTCGAGGTCAGCTGGTGTACGGTGGGATACTGCTCCTGTTCGAACAGTCGCTCAACCTGAACGGAGCCGGTTACGGCGATCTGCCCCAGGTCGTTGCGCAACAGGTCGACGATCATCAGGTTTTCTGCCTGTTCCTTGGGTGATGCGGCCAGGTCGCGGACGCGTGCGGCGTCTTCGGCGGGAAACCTGCCGCGCGGTGCGGTGCCTTTCATGGGGCGGGTCGTGATGCGATCACCCGAACGATGGAAGAACAGCTCCGGGGAGGCCGAGAGGATAGTGTGGCGGCCGATCTCCAGCCGGGCGCCGAAGGACGTTGGCTGGGCCTCCAGCATAGCCCGGTAGAGCTCGTCCGCATGAGCGCCGCAGGTGCCGTTTAACGGAAAGGTGAAGTTTACCTGATAGCTTTCACCAGCGGCAATGGCGCGGTGCAGACGGGCAACGGCAGCCGCATACTCGTCTGGCGTGAGGGACGGGGAGAGCCGATGCAGGTGATGGTGGCCGGCCGGTGCGGCGTGATGCGGGCTGGGTAGCCGCCGGGCGTAGAGGGCAAACCAGGCCAATGGCAATTTTTCGTGCGGTGGCAGGGCAGGAAGGTGCGGATTGAGGGCTTGTGCCGCTTCATAGGCAACAAAGCCGACGGCGTAGAGTCCTTGTTCTGTGGCGGCCTCGGCCTGCTGCAGGAGATACGGCACTTGAGCGGGGTGCCAGGCAACGAGGGTCTGCTGATAGCCATCAAACCGCCAGCCACCAGTGGACGAACCCCAGCCGTCGAGCCATACCTGTGGAGACGTCACGGTTCAGGTGCCGCTCGGTACGGAGTGATGAGCCCCACCAGCGCTAGCGCCAGGTAAGGGTCTCGCCAATCCGCATCAGATGCATGACCGAAGCGAGATGGTGTCGGGCCAGGGCCTTTTTGAACTGTTCCGGGGTGCCGGTCAGGGCCGGGAAGGTGCCGAAATGCATCGGAATCGCCAGTTTGGGCCGGATCAGCGACACGGCCTGGGCGGCCCGTTCCGGCCCCATGGTGAACTTGTCGCCGATGCATACCAGCAGCAGGTCCACCTCCCCTTTCAACAAGGCCATATCACTGAACAGGTCGGTGTCACCGGTATGGTAGATGCGGGGACCGCCCTTGATGGAGATCAGAAAACCGCCGGCCCGGCCGGCGTAGACCGGGCCGTGGACGGTATCCATGCTGTCGCCGTGTATGGCCGGCACGAACAGCACGGTTACCTCGCCATCAAGCAGGCTGATCCGGCCGCCGAAACTGCCGGAGGTGGTCATGTCGGCCTGACCGGCCGGATAGCTCTTGTAGGCCACCAGCGCCTTCTGCAGGTCGAAGGTGGCCACCAGCCGGGCGCCGGTCCTCCGGGCGATCTCTACGGCATCGCCGATATGGTCGCTATGGCCGTGGGTGATGAAGATCAGGTCGACCCGTTTCAGTTCCTCCAGCTCCTGCCTGCCGTGGGGATTGGCCGGATTGTTGATCCAGGGGTCGATCAGCAGTACCTTGCCGCCGGGGGTCACCACCTTGAAGGCCGATTGGCCGTACCAGGTGATAAGGGTCGGGGCCGCCTGGGCGCTCAGCGGCTGGCCGATGGACAGCAGGGCGAGGAACAGTACGGGACCGAGGTGCGTCATGGCGGCTCCTTTCGTGGTGCGGATCAGGGCAGTTCCGAGGTGCAGTGGGGGCAACGGGTCGCTTCGTCGTGGATGGTTGACCGGCAGAACGGGCATTCCCGCGCCGGCGGCGCCGGCGCCGTTTCCTCGGCCCTGTGTAGTCTGTTGGCGGTCCTGACGATCATGAAGATCACCAGTGACATGATCAGAAAGTCCAGGGTGGTGTTAAGGAAGATGCCGTAGTTCAAGGTAGGCGCCCCGGCCGCCTTGGCTGCGGCCACGGTGGGATAGTCCCCCCCCTTCAGGCTGATGAACAGGTTGCTGAAGTCCACCCTGCCCATGAACAGCCCTACCAGCGGCATGATCAGGTCGTTGACCGCCGAGTTGACGATCTTGCCGAAGGCGGCGCCGATGATCACGCCCACCGCCAGGTCCAGCACGTTGCCCTTCATGATGAAGGTCTTGAACTCCTGCAGCATGGTGCGCCTCCGCTTACGGAATGTCGTCCTGCTAAACCTCTATCAGGCGTATCGGGGGATGCCCTTTCAGTTGGAGCAGGTCGCCGGGATACAGTTTACGGCCCCGCCGGGTCTCCACCTGCCCGTTCACCGTCACCAGTCCGTCCTGGATCACCTGTTTGGCCTCCCCGCCGCTCATCACCAGGTTGGCCAGTTTGAGGAGGCTGTCCAGCTTGATGTACGCGGTATCGATCGGCTGGAGGTCAGCAGGCATTGGGTCCCTTCC
>JAJYCS010000054.1 GCA_021778115.1 Deltaproteobacteria bacterium | reverse complement strand
GCTGTAAGCCCTTTGCCGTAATGTTTGCGCCGGGAAATGATCTTCTGCAGAATGACCAGCTTTTTCCCGGTCAATGCCCCCGATTCATACGCCTCCGTCAGAGCAGTCTGTACGGCGGCGTCATCTTCCGCCGCGATGTTCAGCGCCTGGTAGAGCGGGATTCGCCCCTTCTCCACGGCGTTGACCAGGTATTCCTCCCCCTCTTCGAGCAGACGGATGATGCCACGAATATAGTCTCTGCCGAGATTGGTCTTGGCGGCAATGGCGTCGTCTGCATACCCCTGGCCTTTCAGGTACTTGATACTCTGCAGGAGTTCCAAGGCGCTGTTGTTGCGCCTGGCGATATTCTCCACCAGGCTCATGATGTGCGCATCTTCTTCGCTTACCTCACGAATGACAGCGGGGATTTCCGTTTCCCCGGCGGCAATGAAGGCCTCGATCCTCCCCTGGCCGCACACAAGGTCATATTTCTTGCCGTTTTTCGAATCTTTCCGGGGAGCGACCGTTATGGGTCTTTTCAGGCCGATACTGCGAATGTTCTGCCGGATCTCTTCGGCAATGATCTGATTGCGCACCCGAGGATTCAGGATGTGAATATCTTCAATGGAAATAAGCGCTATGGCCCCATGCTCCATGGTGCACCGCCTTGTCGAGAGAGATGTTGACGCTCAGCTTCAGCAAGTAATCCAGTGTATCGGTACGAAAGCCATCCAGAAATCCCGCGTTCTCCTCCGACAGCTTCAACTGCCCATCTGAAAATTCCAGCGCTGGGAGGATGTAGTAATCCCGGATTGCCTCATTGCGGACATCCATGCGCACCGCTACGGTTATATCGTGACGGAGACCGCTGTCGAAGCGGATTTTCCAGCGCCTGGTTCCGGAAGGGGTGGTGAAACAGCGGCTGATGACGACTGAAATAAACAGATTGTGATTCAACTCCAGCAGGCAGCTTTCCGGGTTCATGGGAATCCGCCTGCCGCAGAGATTTTCAATATCACGGACGACATCAGTCACGATCTCGGAATGGAGGGCGCGCAGCCGCTGGTTGATGGCAACATACTGATAGTCGCGTTTCGGGGTGTAGCCGATCATCTGATAGACCCGTAGCAGGCCGCCGAAACGATTGCGGATCAGGCTGCAGGGGGGCAGGAAATCAGCTTCGTCAATAATCAGCGCCGATAGTCTTCCTTGACTGGCGTATAAATCCCGCAGCCCCTGCAACAGCTCTTCGTCAGTAGCCTTCTTGTTCCGCTCCCGATAAATCCCCTGAACGGTGTAGAAGCGCTCCATGTCCACTACGGGCTCGAAGGCGTGATCCTTGCGGACCCACTCGCTCTCGGGATTCGGTTTGGCTTTGCTCTTCATTTTGCCCGACGTGCGGTTGAACAGGTTGTTGCCGACATATTTCTCATTGGTCAGCACCTCGCACACGGTTCCGCGTGACCAGGGACGGCTGAAATGGTTTTTCACCCCCTGTGCGTTCAACTGCGCCGCGATGTCAGTTTCGCTGCTGCCAGCGATGAACTGGTCATAAATCCAGAGCACGGTCCGGCATTCCTCATCCGGCCCCGGCATCAGGATCACCCGCTCGGTAAGCAGGCTTTTCCGCTGCCCCATCGCCAGTTCTTGCTTGGGCCTACCGGCCTCGTCCAACAGCATGCGCCGGAGTCCGAATCCCGCCACACCTCCCTGCCGGTATCCTTTCGACACCAGGTTGCATTGTCCCGCCCACACCTTCTGGGAAAGCTGGCGGCAATAGTCGCTGGCGCTCTCATCCCGCAGCAGGGTCATGATCCGGTCGGCCAGATTGCTGGTCAGCGTCACCGGCTTTTCGCAGGACTGGCAGACGACGTTTCTGCGCTCCAGCCTCATCCGGTGATACTCGGCCTCACGACTGTCAACAAACCGGCCCCAGCGGCTTTCATCCAGATACAGGACAATGTTGTATCCATTCCGCCCCTGCTCAACATCGTCAATCAGTGCCTGAAACTGTTCCCGCTTTTCCGTGTTGATCCCGCTGACACCCAGATCCGCATATGTCTTGATGATTTCAATGCCGTACTCGGCGGCATAGGCACGTATTGCCCGCTCCTGGTTTTCCGGCGACTCCACCTGCAACTCTGTGGACATACGGATATACATGGCACCTTTCAGGCGCAGGCTCTTGATTTCAGCCGCTGTATATGCCGTTCCTGCTGGTTGCATCCCGGGTATTTCCTTAATTCTACACAGAATATTCCGGTAATACTTTCAACCAATAAGGAACGTATGTCTACTATGATTCTGTGGCAGATTTGCCACAAAAATGAACTCAACAATGGTGACCTGACGAGATATATTGTGAAGTTGCTGCGGAAGCGGAAGATCATGACAAAGCAGGCGGCTCGCGACCTCAACATACCTGTGGAGCGAGCACGGAACTGGTATTACAAGGACACGGGAATGACGGCTCTCGATCTGCTGAGGATGATGCAGAAGTATGAGTTTGTCAGGGAAGCGATTGAAGGGGCACTGAGGTTTGAAGACATCTGAGATGATCGCTGGCAGAGAAGGTCGTTGCTACCACTCGCTTGGTTGCTTGAATCTGTGACTGCTACTTGTCTGTTGGGGTGCTGACCAGGACTTCAAGGTACTTTGCCCACTTAAGCAGCCATTTCTTTTTCTCTTTATCGTACTTGTTGCGATTGTAGACGCCGATTACGCCTTTTTTGACATGGTTCAGGATGGCATCGATAATTTCATCAGGACAACCGAGTTCCGACAGTTTGGTTGCAGCCGTCCGGCGCAGATCGTGAGGTGTCCATCGGGGCAGCCCGAGGTATTGCTGGCGGGTGATCTTGCCTTCCTTGTCTTTGGGCTGCTTGGTGAGAACATGGGAGAGAGCAGGGCGCCCGATTGGTGACTCCAGATCCGGAGACGGAAAATACCAGGGACAGACCAACTTCGGCAGAAGTCGTTGAGCCAGAGGCGTAAGATATACTCTGTGCTCCTCTTTGTTCTTTGCCCGCTCTTTGGGGATGGTCCACCATTCTTTGTTAACTTCCGATTTGGCCATCCCGGCTACTTCACCAGGCCGTTGAGCGGTAACAAGGATCAATAGTAGTCCGTTGCGAGCAATCAGGCTTCCGATACTGTCTTTGTCAGAAAGGGTGTTCCAGATGATTTTTATTTCATTATCCGACAATACCCGCTCTCTTGAATTAGGGGTAACATCGGGGATGGCAGCCGATACTCCGGCAAAAGGATTGAAGTCCACAAGTTCACGATGCAGGGCATAGGTGAACATAGCTCTTGCGTGTTTGAGGACGCCAAGGGCCTGGGCCTTGGCCCGGGAGGCGACATCCTCTACCAGCAAGATGGCATCGCGTCGGCGGATACTCCCAACTTGGCGATCTTCCCAGTTTTTCAGCACATCGTTCTTCAATGTCAGGCTGGCTGTTTTGAGATATGTCTTGGCAGCAGACTTTTCCAGATGCTCCAGGTAGTCTTTAACCAGATCTTTCACGGTATGCTGTTCGGGTTCGACAACAACGGGTGGAGGAGATTGCGGGTCTACACCTTTACTGACCTGGTTGGCGGCGGCACGAAATTTTTCCCGAGCTTCTGACAATGACGTTGCTGGATAGTGCCCCAAGTTGAATCGTCGGCGCTTACCTGCAAGTGTGTAGATATACTGGAAAGTCTTGCATCCTGTCGGGAGAACGCGTATTGTGAAACCGTGACTTTCGCGGATGCAGTATTCTTTCTCCCTTGGTTTGAGGGATTGTATGTACCGGTCAGTAAACTTCATGGAACCTCTGTGGAACCTCCGGTATGCTGATAATGATAGAAACATGCTGCTACAAACGTAAATAATAATAGCATACCTAATTGTGTAAGTAAAAGACATTACAAATGAATGTGTTATTTATTGATATGAATAGGAATCTATGTTAAAGTGAAGTTCCCTTACTCCTAAGGAAGGGGCCGGACGTTCGAATCGTCTCGGGGACGCCAAACAACATAACTAGCTGATAAAGCTGGTATTTACATTAGGCCATTAGTGCTGGGTATACAACTGGGTATACACGGAGCTAATGGCCTTGTCTTTTCCAACGCACTTAATACGCATCAGCAGCAGGTACTATTACAAGATAAAGGTGCCTGTCAATCGAATTGATGTCCCAGTACCCCCCTTATACTACGTATAAGGGGGGTACTGGCATGGCTGGCCATTACCGCAAATATTTTTGTAACAAAAAAATACTATTTTTTATTACAAAATATGGTAGCCTTACGACATGCAAAGTATTGACGATAAAATACTAAATCGCATTTATGGTCATGGCAGGGGTTGCGTGTTTACCCCAGGTGACTTCCTGGATTTGGGGAGCCGTCAGACGGTCGGGGTGGCACTGCATCGCCTGGTGAAAAAAGGGACCCTGCGCAGCCTGGCCCGTGGCCTGTACGATTACCCGCGCACCGATCCGGATCTCGGACTCCTCTCGCCCACGACGGACGCCATTGTCAAAGCGCTCAAGGGGCGTGACAATATCCTCCTTCAGCCCTCCGGCGCCTATGCCGCCAATCTGCTAGGGCTGTCGGAACAGATACCAATGAAGATCGTTCTTCTCACGGACGGCCCGGCCCGCCGGGTTCAGTTGGGGAAACAGGTCATCATCCTCAAGCACACGACTCCAAAAGCCATGGCTACCGCCGGCAAGATCAGCGGGCTGTTTATCCAGGCGCTACGGCATATCGGCCAGAAGCACGTGGATGACACGATGGTTGCCAGGCTGCGAAACCGGCTCTCTGAGAATGACAAGAAACAGTTGCTGAAAGACATCCGTTACTCCCCGGCCTGGATTGCGGCCATCATGCGACGGGTGGCCCAGCTGGAGGGTATTTAACATCATGGATGCTTTTCTGACATTCCCCATCGACCGGCAGCGGCTGCTGTGCGAGCAGGCTCAAGCGCGGCTGGGTTTTGTGCCTGCCACCATCGAGAAGGATTTCTGGGTCTGCTGGACCCTGCGGGAGTTGTTCAACCTGCCGGTATGGAGGGAACAGCTGACCTTCAAAGGGGGAACCTCCCTGTCCAAGGGGTGGCAGCTGATCTCCCGGTTTTCGGAAGATATCGATGTGGTCATCGATCGCGAGTTTCTGGGGTTTGGTGGCGAGACCCTGAGCAGCAACCGTCAGGGCAAGCTGCGGAACGAATGCAGCCGGCGGATCTTGGGAGAGCTGCAACCGGCGCTGGCACAACGGTTGCGCGAGGCGATTCCCGAAACACTGGAATGGGAGTTATCGCCTGCCGATGCTACGGAAGATCCGGATCAGCAGACGTTGCTATTCAGCTATCCGTCGCTGTTCCGGGATAGCCTGGCCTATCTGCGGCCAGTGGTCAAGATCGAGATGGGCGCCCGGTCGGACACCGAGCCGGTGGAAGCGCCGGTCATTCGCCCCTATCTGACAGAGGCTTTTCCTGACCTGTTGCGGGATAGCGCCTTCCCCATCAGAACGGTGGCAGCTCGCCGAACTTTCTGGGAAAAGGCAATGCTCCTGCATGAAGAAACCTTTCGGCCAGCTGATAAGCCACGCAAACCGCGGCTCTCCCGGCATTACTACGACCTGTGGTGCCTGATCACCAAGGGTATCGCTGCTCAAGCTATGGCGGATCATGACCTGTTCGACCATTGCGCCCGGCATCGGCAGATATTTTTCAAACAAAGCTGGGTCGATTACAGCACCCTCTGCCGTGGTAAGCTCAGACTGGTGCCGTTACCGGAGCAATTGGATGAATGGCGCAGAGACTATGCCGCCATGCGTGAAGAAATGTTTTTCGAGGAACCGCCAGTCTTTGATGATCTGCTGGCGGTAATCCGGCAGTTTGAAGAGGAGTTTAACCGACCTTTGTAACTTCTCGTTCACCAGGGTGATACATGAATAGAGGCAAAACGCCGGAACATATCCGCATCGATGAACGTAATCATGTGGAAAAGCCGTTGCTGGAGCAGTTAGCCGGCTTACAGTGGGACATTCTGGACCTGGACAAGACCCAGACCCCGCAAAATACCTTCCGCAACAGCTTCACCGATGTGGTCATGCTGCCGGTGCTGCGGGAACAGCTCAAGGTCATCAACCCCTGGCTGGAGGATGACCAGGTCGAAGAGGTCATCAAGCAGCTCACCGCTGCGTTCCCCGGCACCAGCCTGCTGGAGAACAACCGCCATGTCTTCACCCTGTTGCTGGAGCACACCATCGTCTCGGAAAACCGCACAACGGGAGATAAAAGCCCGACGGTCCGCTTCATCGATTTCACCCACCTGAAGAACAACCGCTTCATCGCCGTTTGTCAGTTCAAGAGCCGCATCCTCGGGACGGAGCACCACATCATCCCGGATATCGTCCTCTTCCTGAACGGTCTGCCGGTGGTGGTGATCGAATGCAAATCGCCCAAGGCGAAGGAGCCGATCCCCGAGGCCATTGACCAGATGCTCCGCTATGGCGAACAACGGGGCGCCAAGGGGGAAGGAAGCCCGCCGCTCTTCTACTACAACCAGTTCGTCATCGCCACCTGCCGCAACGAAGCCAAGTTCGGCACCATCACCACCCATCACGAGCGGCATTTCTATCGGTGGTCCGATCCGTACCCCCGCACTGTGGACGAGCTGACCCACGGCGGCAGCAGCCCCAACGACCAGCAGCGTCTGGTGGCGGGGATGCTCGACAGACAGAACCTGCTGGACATCATCCGCACTTTCACCATCTTTTCCACCTCCGACAAGGGGGAGCTGATCAAGATCGTTGGCCGCTATCAGCAGTTCCGGGCGGTGAAGCTGGCGGTGCAGCGTCTCCTGACCGGCACCACCCGCCGGGAGCGGAGCGGCATCATCTGGCATACCCAGGGTTCGGGGAAGTCGCTGACCATGATGTTCATGGTGCGGGAGATGTACCGGCATCCCCAGCTCTGCACCTGGAAGGTGGTCTTTGTCACCGACCGGACCCAACTGGAGCAACAGCTCTCCGAAACCGGCCAGAGCATCGGCTTCACGGTCAAGGAGGCCGACAGCATCAGGAAACTGAAGGAGCTGCTGCGGAGCGATTCATCTGACCTAGTGATGGCAATGATCCACAAGTTCCGCGAGACCGATCTGGCGGAAGCTTTCCCGGAACTGAACGCCAGCCCCAACATCCTGGTGATGACCGATGAGGCGCATCGCTCACAGTATGCCTTGCTCGGGGCCAACCTGGACAAGGCGATCCCCCACGCAGCCCGAATCGGCTACACCGGCACCCCCATCGACAAGACCGAGCGGGTATTCGGCGACTATATCGACAAGTACACCATGCGCCAGGCCATCGAGGATGGCGTGACCCTGGAGATCATCTACGAGGGGCGCACCCATAATGCCGAAGTGGCCGACAAAGCCGGTATGGATACGGCCTTTGCCGACGTTTTCAGCGACTACAACCTGCAACAGCGGCTGGAGATCCTCGGTTACGGCTCGCGGGATGCCTATCTGGAGGCGGTGCCGACCATTGCGGCCAAGGCAAAGGATATGGTGGCCCACTATCTGGAGCACGTCTTTCCCAATGGCTATAAGGCCCAGGTGGTGGCGACCTCCCGCGAGGCGGCGGCGCGCTACAAGACGGCCATCGATACCGCCCTGAACGAGGCCATTGACTGGCTGCATGCCGACAACCCGTTGCACCTCGACCTGGAGCGTTTGCAGAAGCTGACCACGGATGTCGTTATCTCCGGCTGATTCACAGACCAATTGAAGGCGGCAAAGACGTTGCTGACAATGGGACAGCAGTGGGTTGCCCCGGTGCATTTTGTGATTGCATTATTTTTTATGAAGCAATATCATTTTAAACGGATGGATAGGCATACGGTCAGAGGTTAGTCATGGACGCTTCCGTCACAACAATCAGTCCTTCTACAGTGGGACCGAATGTGAACTCACCGCCAGTGAGTACAGAAACTGCGTCTGTCCAGACCACAGCGTCGACAACGCAGACGGGAAATACGGCTCCGGCGACCACGCCCAAAGATACGGTGGACCTCTCATCCCAGGCTCTAAATCTGAGCAAAAGCCTGGTCAACCAACAAAAAGATGGCAGGCAGACCACGCAAAAAAATGAGGCACTCAAAGGTGCTTCCACAGCGGAGCAGGTCATACAGAAACCAACCGATAAACCGGTGATGCCTACTAAAACCTATCCACCTTTTATGGGCAACAGTGATGAACTGAGAAAACTCAAGGCCTATTCGCCCGCTTTGTATCGGCAGGTTTTGAAGATGATAGTCCCGCCACCGTCAAACCTGTCATATGGAGACATGCAGATACTGAAAGGTTTTACCACCACTTCGAAGATGGCGTAACAGACAACCGAGCCAAAAACGCAGTTGATCGGAGGTGATTAAGATGGCAATCAGCCAAGTATCCCCTAACAGTGTCGCCACCAACCCGTCCTACACCAATCCCTATGCCAAGACCGACCAACAGACGGTTACGTCACAGGCCAGCCAGAATGCGCAAAAGACCTCGCAGGTGGCGAAAACCGATACGGTGACCATCTCGCAACAGGCCTTGCAAAAGACCAATGGTGCACAGACCAATTCTGGGCAATCTGGCCAACAGACCGCTCAGGCGTCGACCTATCAGTACCCTGGCATCAAATAGACCTTACCACTGGCGGCAGACACTGACGGCCGGAGGACCTCCAGGTTTTCCGGCCGGTCTGTTTTTACCCCCTCAAAACGCCGTACAAAACGGCACCACTCACAGTCCGCCTCTCCACAGCCCACACCGAACTCCTTGGCTCTGATCTTGGCATAGGTATCCTTTATCTGCGCCGTGACGATAGCCAGATCTTCATCGGTCACCATCACCTCGGCGGTATGAAATGCGCCGCTCTCCTTGTCAGGCTCGACAAACACGAACTCAGCACCGGTCATGGTCAGGCGGCGGCGCGAATCGTGCTCCAGCAGTATCCGGTAAAATACCGCCTGACGCCAATAATCGCCTCCCCGTACATCCTCATGCGTCGATTGTTTTCCCGCATCAAGCGTCTTGGCGACCCGTTCTAGATTCGGTGGCTGCAGTTTTTTCAAGGCGTTCTTGTAGGTCCCGGTCTTGTAATCAATCACCCTCGCCCGGTTGCCGGTCAACTCCACCTTATCCAGTTTACCGTTCAGTGGGACCTCTCCCATAACGATCGATCGACAGGGGTATTCCACCAGCACATTGCGCTGCCAACTGGAGGCATACCGGTCGTAAAAGGCCGGTAAAATCGTCTCTCCGTACGAGAGACGACGCCTGTATTCAGAGGGGGTGAAACTGTCTTCATGGCGCTGCAGGTAAGTGTGAAAATCCGCAACCAGCAAATCGGATTGCGGAAAAGAGCGGGCTGGATCGGCAAGCATCTTGCGAAACAGCTGTTCCAGGGCGTAATGCACGGCTGAACCAAACGTCATGGCGGCATTCATCGGTGCCGGTACCCGTAACACGGTATTAAAGTAGAACGACAGGGGACAGCGGAGATAGGTGTTGAGATGCGTGACACTTAAAGAGTACTTCTGCAGCAGGCTGTCCACAAAACCGGCGTCGATAAGCTCACTGGGCAGATCAGGCTGGGCCTTGAGGGATACTCCGCCGAAGGCGATCAACGCCTCATCAGAGAGCAGAACCTTCTCCGGGACAAGTGCGCTGCCATCCAGCAACTCGGCCACAAAACGGCTCTGTTCCAATTCCTTGTCGTTGTTGTCCCTAGTCGGCCACGAGATCACCAGCTGTCTGCGGGCACGGGTCATGGCCACATAAAACAGACGGCGGGCCTCTTCTTCTTCGCTGCCGCTGCACCGGGTCCAGATGGCGGGCGGCAGGATATAGGTCCGGCTGCGTCCGGCTACATCCCAGGCGGCACTGGTGCAGCCCAGCATAAAGACGTAATCAAACTGCAACCCTTTGGCCGCATGGGCGGTTAGAAAGTGGACTCCCTCACCACCATAGCTGAGCTTTTCAACCGGCACGCTGATCCGCTGCTGCGTCATATCCTGCAACAGTGCCAGAAAACCGGCAAGACCCAGCCGGGACTTTACGGATTCTTCCCGCACAAAGTCAAACAGGGTATTGAGAAGCTGCAGATGCCAGAGTCGTTCCCCCGAGGTGAGGGCTGCGGACAGGATCCCCAGCTTGGTTATCACCTGATGGAGCAGCTCCTGAAGGGGCTTGCAGACTGCATCCCGCAGCAGTTCCTCAAGCAGTGTGCCGGCCCGTGCAAGCGCCTCCTGCGCCGGGTCGACGAACAGCTCTCCCTGCAGCGATGGACGGCTTAAGGCAGCCAGCTCGTCACGCCATGAGGTCACCCGGCCGTCGCAGTTGCGACGGCCTATCTCCAGGGACAAGCGGGCCAGCGACAACGGCGGGATTCCGAACCAGGGTTCGTGCAACAGTTCAAACAAAAGCCGCTCACCGGAGTGCGGCCGGTTGAGCTCTGCTGCCAAGTAACGAAGCAGCGTCAACAGTCTTTCGATCAGCGGTTCCCGCAGCAGATCGGCCCTGCGCCGGGTGTCCACCGGTATCCCCCGCCCGCCGAGATAGCGGATGATCTCATCCGACTGCATGTGATTTCGGTAGATGACCGCAATCCGTGAGAGAGGAACGCCGCTGTCACGCAGCCGCTCGATCTCCCGGGCCACCCCGACGGTTTCTTGGGCCTGGGTGGGGTAACAGCACAGCCGTGGCCGGTCCGGCACAAGGGCCACTTCGGGGTTCATCGCCCTAAGTTGTTTGTCGTCGGTCAGTCGCTCGTTGTTATTGCGGATCAGGCGGCTTGCAGCGTCCAGGATAGATTGTGAAGAACGATGGTTGTCGGTCAGGACCACCTCTATCAGGCCGTTTTTGCGATAACGCTCCTGAAAACGACGGATATTTTCGATACTGGCCCCCTGGAAACGGTAGATCGACTGGTCGTCGTCACCGACCACGAACAGGTTGGGGGCATCCCAGTAGTCGACCAGCTGCATCAACAGCTCGAACTGGGAGCCGCTGGTATCCTGGAACTCATCGACCAGCAGGTACAGGTAGCGCTCCTGATAACGGGACAGCAGGTCGGGTGACCGTTCAAAGGCCGCACTACACCAGAGAATCATGTCGCTGAAGTCGTAGCGACCGTACCCGAGCAACCGTTGCTGATAGTCGTCAAAGGTAGCGGCCGCGGCCTTAAGCTGTTCCAGACGCCGTGTCATGTCGCGCAGCTTCTTTTCGTTCAGATCCCCCTTCCGGTGGACGGCGCCGTCCCGATCTCGCGAACCCCGTTTATAACGGTAATCAGGATCATCCAGCAAGGTGGCGATATACCGATCTGCGTGCTGCACCAGAAAGTCGGGCGACCAGCCCTCCTTTTTCATGATCTCATACAGGGCCAGGAGGCGGTCGGCCTCAAAATGGATGTCACCGGTTGAACGGGTCAGGGGATGTTCCTGGGGAAAGTCGTCGATAATCTCCCGCACCAGCTGGAACTGCTCCAGTTCCGAGACCGGGGCCAGCGAACGGAAACCGAACTGGTCGGCATTTTCCTGAATCACCAGGTTGCAGAAGGCGTGGAAGGTGAAAATATCGACCCGGTAGGCATCGGGGCCTATGCATTCCAAGAGACGGGAGCGCATCGCCACGGTACCGGCATCGGTGTAGGTGAGACAGAGGATGTTTTCAGGACGTGCGTCGGTAGTCAACAGGATATTGGCGATACGGGCCGCCAGGATCTCGGTCTTGCCGGTGCCGGGGCCGGCAATGACCAGCACCGGCCCTTCAATAGCCTCTACCGCCCTGCGCTGCGGTTCATTCAGACGATCAAACACCGTTCTCAGGGTCCGGTCAAACGGAGACATGCCGCGGCTCCTTTCAGATTTTTTTCAATCAATATAGCCCCTGCAACGCCGAAGCGAAACAGAAAAGGAGCGACGTTGACCTGCGAGGCATGAAGTGGTAGGAATGGCTGCATGTGGCTCCTATCTCTCCAATCCTCCTGCCTGCGCCCGGTTGCGCTCCTGATCCTCACACTTCTCCTGGTCCTGCTCCCCGGCGGTGCCGGCGCTGTCGGTGATACTCCTTCGCCCTTACAAACAGCCGCCAACCTGTTGCGCAGCCGCCAGTACCATGAGGCCTTACAGCAGATACTCACGGCCCCCCCCTCCGGTCGACGATCGCTCATGGCCGGTGTCACCTGGCTGCACCTCGATAGACCGGATGAGGCCCTACCCTACCTGTTGGAGGCCGAGCGGGGGTATCCGCTGCTGGCCGACTACGCCATCGCACTGCAGGCGAAGACGCTCATGCAGCTGCAGAGATTTCGGGAAGCGGCAGCAAGCGCCTCCCGAGCGGCGGCGCTGACCCACGCCCCTTCTCTGCGCCGCCAGATGGAAAAACTGTCTGCCGACGCCCTGCTTGCAGGTGGCGACCTCAAAGGGGCTCGGGCAGCCTATCAGCAGTTTGCCTCCCGCTATCATCTTGGAGGAGACCGTGTTGACGCCACCTACCAGGATGCCGTCTGCCGTGAACGTCTTGGCGATCCGGCAGGCGCCCTGCGTGAGTACCGCCAGATCTGGCTTCATCATCCCGCCGCACCGCAGGCCGATAAGGCGTTTCAGGCCATGGGACGTCTGGACAGCCTCCACGGCGCCGCCTGTTCCGGCGAAGAGCTCTACCAGCGGGCCACCCTGCTGCTGGCAGCCGGTCACACCACTGCGGCAGCCGGGGCCCTGGCCGCCATCCCCCTGACCAACATGGCCGATCCCCTCGCCTCCCGCATCGCCTTGAAATCCGGGCAGGCAGCCATGAGGCAACACAAATTTACCCAGGCGGAGACCTTCCTCGCCCGGGCTGCAACGGCAGGGATACCGTCCGTACGAGACGAGGCCCGGCTCTTTCTGGCACGCGTTGAGGCCCGCAACAAACAGCCGGAGCAGGCCCTGGCACGCCTGCTTCGGCTAGCCAGCGAAAAGGGCCCCCTTGCCGACGACGCCCTGCTTGACGCGGGATTTATCCAGAAGCAGGCTGGTAGATTCCGCGAGGCAAGCCTGCTGTTTGAACGGCTGCAACACGATTTCCCCCGGGCGGCCACTGTCGGCAGGGCCACCTGGAAAGGGGCCTGGTGCCGCTATCTGGCAGGAGACCTGCCCATTGCCTCCGACGCCTTCCTGCGCCTGCAACAAACTCCCCTCTACCGTGAACAAGCGCTTTACTGGTATGCACGCACGCAAGAGAGACAAAATAAGTCGCAAAAGGCCGCTACCGCCTACAACGCGCTATTGACTGAGTACCCCTTCGGCTTTTACGCCACCTGGTATCGCAAGGAACATCACATCGCCACCGGCTGGGAACCGCTGTCACCCAACCTGCCGCAGCCGCCGCTGCCGGCGTCGAGTGAACGGATTGTGGCCCTGGCTTCCTGCGGGCTATTCGACGAGGCTCGCACCGAACTGAACGGCATCCCCAAAACCGCATTCACCAAGGACCAGTCCCCGGGTCTGGCACGCCTGCAGCAGCTGATCAACGACCCCCACGGTTCCATAGTGACCTTTTACCAGAACCACCCTTCCCACTGGGATCGCCAGACGCTGCCGTTCTGGGCACTGGGATATCCCCGCCCCTTTGCCGGACTATTTGCCAAGGCGGCAGCCGCCGCTCGGCTTGAGGAGGGGATGGTACTGGCCCTGGCTAAGGCCGAGAGCGATTTCAGGCCGGAGATCCGTTCCCCGGTCGGGGCCATCGGCCTGATGCAACTGATGCCGCACACCGCGCGCGTGACGGCTGGCTACCGGGGCAAAAAACCGTACAACCCCCTCTGGCTCACCGATCCGGCCTACAACATCCGGCTGGGCACCAGGCACCTCCGCCACCTCCTCGACCAGTTCTACCAGGACACCGTCTACACGCTTGCGGCCTACAACGCCGGCTCTGGAGCGGTAAACCGCTGGCGCACCGCCTTCGGAAATCTGAGTCGTGACGAGTTCATTGAAAACATACCCTACAAGGAGACCCGCGACTACGTGAAGCGTATCGTGGCAGCCACCACCATTTACAACGCACTCTATCGTCTGCAATAAGGAACCGCCATGATCCGGACCGCCCTGCTGACCAGCATGCTCCTCTTTTTCGTGACCACCCTGCTCCCGGCTGCCACGGCCGAAGAGATGAACCTGCTGATACACCGCATTGAACACGAATTCAACGGTCGGCAACCAGAACAATGGGGAGAACGGGTCACCGGCGTACGCACCAGACTGGACACCGACCGGAAAGTGCTGGCCCTGACCCTGGACGCCTGCGGCTCTCCACGGGGGAACGGGGTAGACCGCAAGCTCCTTGATTTTCTGATTGCACATCAGATCCCGGCCACGCTTTTCATCAATGCCCGCTGGATCGACGCCAACCCCGCCCTCTTTCGGGAACTGGCCGCCAATCCGCTCTTCGAAATCGGAAACCACGGCCTCCTCCACCGACCGGCCTCGGTCAACGGACGTGCGGTCTACGGCATCAACGGCACCAAAAATCTGGGGGAATTGGTACAGGAGATCGAGTTGAATGCCCGTAAGATTGAGGCCATTACCGGCAAGCGGCCCCGCTATTACCGCTCCGGCACCGCCTATTACGATGAGATTGCCGTGGAGGTCGCCAACCGGCTGGGCCATGAGGTGATCGGTTTTTCGGTGCTGGGAGATGCCGGGGCCACCTACAGCGCTGCCCAGGTGAAGGCGGCGTTCCTCGCAGCCCGGCCGGGGGATATCATCATCGCCCATATGAACCACCCCGAGGCAGGCACCGGCGCCGGGATCATGGCTGCCGTTCCACTGCTTGAGCAACGGGGCTACCGCTTCGTCAGGCTCTCCGAGTACCCGCTCAGATAGCGGCGGTATCCCCGCCAGCCTGTTCCTGAACCATTCTGAACACCTCATCGGCCGGCAGCGGGTGGGCGTAAAGGAACCCTTGCCCGTAGACACACCCCAGGTTACGCAGTATCTCCTGCTGCTCCAGCTGTTCGATCCCCTCGGCTAGTGAGGTCATCGACAGATTGCCGGCCAGTTCCACCACAGACCGGGCGATCGCCCGATCCCCGGCGTTATGGACCAGGTCCCGCACAAAGGAATAATCGATCTTGAGCGCCGTGACCGGGAAGTTTTTCAGATAGCTTAAGGATGAATAGCCGGTCCCAAAGTCATCAATGGCGATACCGCACCCCAAAGCCCGCAGCCTTTCCAAGAGTTGCACGACCTCATCGGGGCGTTCGACCAGACAGCTCTCGGTCAGCTCCAGCTCAAGCCTATCCGGTGCTATGCCGGTCTCTGCAAGCAGCTCGGTGACACGCTCCACCAATAAAGGCGACTTGAACTGCACCGGCGAGAGGTTTACCGCCATGGTAAGATCTACCCCCTGTTGCTGCCAGGCCACCTGCTGCTGACAGGCGGTCTTCAGCACCCACTCGCCTATGGCGATGATCAGACGGGTTTCCTCAGCCAAGGGAATAAAGCGGACCGGGGAGACCAGGCCGAATTCGGGGCTTTCCCACCGCAGCAGCGCCTCTACCCCCACCACCCGGCCGGTTTGCAGCTCGACCTTGGGCTGATATAACAGGCGCAGCTCCTGACGCTCCAAGGCATAGCGCAACCCATGTTCCAGGGCAATCCTGTCACGCGATTGGCTGGTAAGCTCATCGGCAAAAAAACAGAAGGTATTCTTGCCTTCCGCTTTGGCATGATAGAGTGCGATATCGGCATTACGCTCAATGGTCTTGGCATCGTCGCCGTCTTTAGGAAACAGTGCGATGCCGACGCTGGCGGTTACCACCACCTCACTGGTCTCGAGCAAGAGTGGCGAGACTGTGGCATCGAGCAGTTTTCGCGCCACCAGGGCCGCATCTTCGTCATGATAGATATCATGCAGGATCACGGCGAATTCATCCCCCCCCAGACGACAGACCAGATCGT
>JAJYCS010000053.1 GCA_021778115.1 Deltaproteobacteria bacterium | reverse complement strand
GATGCACAAGAACCTGCCCGCCTTCATCATCGAGCGGGGCGGCGTACCGCTCAAGCCGGGCGACGGCGTTATCCACTCCTGGCTGAACCGCCTGCTGCTGCCCGACACCGTCGGCACCGGCGGCGACTCCCACACCCGCTTTCCGATCGGCATCTCCTTCCCGGCCGGTTCCGGCCTGGTGGCCTTTGCCGGCGCCATGGGCTTCATGCCGCTGGATATGCCCGAATCGGTGCTGGTCCGCTTCAAGGGTAAGCTCAACCCTGGCATCACCCTGCGCGACGCGGTCAACGCCATCCCGTACTGGGCCATCAAGCAGGGCAAGCTGACCGTGCCCAAGAAGAACAAGATCAACGTATTCAACGGCCGCATCCTGGAGATGGAAGGGCTCCCCAACCTGACCGTGGAGCAGGCCTTCGAGCTGACCGACGCAGCTGCCGAGAGGAGCGCCGCTGCCGGCTGCATCCAGCTCTCCAAGGAGTCGGTGGCCACCTACCTGCGTTCCAACGTGGCCCTGATGAAGAAGATGATCGCCGATGGCTACCAGGATGCCCAGACCCTGCAGAACCGTATCGATGCCGTGAATGCCTGGCTTGCCAAGCCGGAACTGCTGGAGGCCGACAAGAACGCCGTGGAGACCGGCGCCTATGCCGACGTGATCGAGATCGACCTGGCCGAGATCACTGAGCCGATCCTGGCCTGCCCCAACGACCCGGACGATGTCAAGCTTCTGTCCGAGGTGGCCGGCACCGAGATCAAGGACGTCTTCCTCGGCTCCTGCATGACCAACATCGGCCATTTCCGCGCCGCCGCCGAGATCTGGCGAGGGCTTAAATTCAATCCCAACGTCCGCACCTGGATCTGCCCGCCGACCCGGATGGATCAGACCAAGCTCAAAGACGAGGCCTACTTCTCGGTCTACAGCGCCTTCGGCGCCCGGATCGAGATCGCCGGCTGCTCACTCTGCATGGGGAACCAGGCACGGGTGCCGGATGGCGTGAATGTCTTCTCCACCTCCACCCGTAACTTCGACGACCGGATCGGCGATGGCGCCAAAGTGTTCCTCGGCTCCGCCGAACTGGGCGCGGTGGCTGCCACCATGGGCAAACTGCCTACCGTTGCCGAATTCATGGCTATCTACAAGGAAAAGGTTGAGCCCAAGAAAGCGGCCATCTATCAGTATCTGCAGTTTGACGAGATGGCTGAGTACCAGTAGGATTTTCCAGGCGCCGCACGGCGAGCCCCCCGGAGATTCCGGGGGGCTTTTTTTATGGCCGTTGCCAGGGTTTGATAAAGAGATAGCAGATCACCAGGAAGGGGAGGGCGGCAAAGGCGGCCTCAAACTGCCCCTGAAAGAGCTGCCAGGTGGTAACGGAAAGGATGGTGAGGACGAACAGGATCATGGCAATGGCGGCTGCTCGGGACATGGTGGCAGCATACCCTGAACCTCCTGAAAAGGGAAGGGGCAGGCCGCTTTCAGTTTGACAAACCGGGGCGGCTGGGGTAGCAATAAGGCCCCCATCACCATTGACAAAGGTTTGCGGCATGAAGATCAGTGAGCGTTTTGCGACAGGAACGCCGTTCCTGTCGGTTGAATATTTCCCCCCCAAGGAGCGTCAGGATTGGCCCGCCTTCTTTCAGGTGGTGGACCGTCTGACCCAGGTGCGCCCCCTGTTCGCCTCGGTTACCTACGGCGCCGGCGGCAGCACCCAGGCGGCCACCCTGGAGATCGTCTCCCGGATGCAGCGGGAATGCGGTCTGGAGACCATGGCCCACCTGACCTGTGTCGGTGCCCAGCCGGAGCGTCTGCGCGCCTTCCTGGATGACCTTGCCGCGGCCGGGGTCGGCAATGTCCTGGCCCTGCGGGGGGACCCCCCCAAGGATATGGCTGCGGCCGAGGTGACCGAATCGCCGCTGCACTTCGCCTCGGACCTGGTGAGTTTTGTCCGCACTGCCCACCCCGGCATCGGGATTGGCGTGGCGGCCTATCCGGAGGTGCATCCCGAGGCGGTGAGTCCCGAGGCGGATCTGGGCTATCTCAAGCTGAAGATGGACCTGGGGGGTGAGTTTGCCATCACCCAGCTCTTCTTCGACAACGCCCATTATTTCGATTTTGTGGCCCGTGCCCGTGCCCGGGGGATCACCAAGCCGATCATCCCCGGCATCCTGCCGGTGGTCAGTCTGAAGGTAATCCAGCGGATCGTCTCACTTTGCGGGGCAACCCTGCCGCCCGCCTTCCGTGCCGAGCTGGAGGAGGCCGACCGCAGCGGCGGCGCGGCAGCGGTGCAGCGGGTGGGGATCGCCCACGCCCGCAGGCAGGCCGAGGGGCTTCTGGTTGGCGGCGCGCCGGGGGTTCATCTCTACACCCTGAACCGGGCCGAGGCGATCCTCGCGATCACCGATGGCCTGCTCACCTGACCGGGTAGCCTGATGCTGCTTGATTGGCGCGAGATCGATACGGTCCTGCTGGATATGGACGGCACCCTGCTGGACCGGCATTTTGACGACCATTTCTGGCTTGAACACGTCCCGAAGCGCTGGTCGGCACAGTTTGGGGTGCCGCTCACCCAGGCCAGGGAACAGCTCCACGCCCTGTTTCGCTCCCAGGAACGGACCCTCAACTGGACCGATCTGGATTACTGGTCGGAGCGGCTGGGACTGGATATCCCCAAGCTCAAGCTGGAGGTGGAGCATCTGATCGCGGTCCATCCCGGGGTGGTGGAGTTTCTGACCTGGGCCAAGCAGCAGGGGAAAGAGCTCTGGCTGGTGACCAACGCCCACAGCAAAACCCTGGAGCTAAAGATGAAGAAGACCATGCTAGGCCCTTGGTTTAACGGCATTGTATCCGCCCATCAGGTAGGTCTGTCCAAGGAGGCCCCGCAGTTCTGGGAGCGGCTGCAACGGTTTGTGCCCTACGATCCGGCCCGTACCCTGCTGGGAGAGGATTCCGAGGCCAATCTGCAGACCGCCCGGCAGTACGGCATCCGCCACCTGATTTATGTCAACCGTCCCAGTTCGAACCTGCCTCCCCAGCCCTCGCACCACTACTGTTCCATCGACTATTTCACCCGGCTGATCCCCGAGACGGGCAGCGGCCCGGTGCGTCTCGGCAGCGTGGAAGGAGTGACCACCCATGACGCATAAACAGGTGTACGATGTCGTCATCATCGGTGGCGGTCCGGCCGGTCTGGCCACCGCCTATCTCTGTCACAAGCACGACCTCTCCTATCTGGTGCTTGAGTCCGGCAAGGCGGTCTTCCAGGGGATCGCCAACACCTATCCGCAAGGCAAGCTGGTCTATGCCTCAAAGCCCAAAGATGCGCCGGAGCCGTTTCTGGTGGACGAGCTGCGGCCGCCGGACAAACCGGTGACGGTGGAGAGCTACCTGCAGTACGTGCAGCACTTTGTGCAGCACGAAAAGCTGGAAGTGCACACGGAAGTGGCCTTTGAGGATGTCCGCGACGAGCGGGACCAGTTGGTTGTAATCACCGACAAGGGGCAATTCAAGGCGCGCAAGGTGGTGTTGGCCTTTGGCAGCAGCATCCCCCGCGAACTGTCGGTCTACGGTGATGCCAAGATGGTGGCCAAGAATCTGGAGGATCCCGGCAAGTATGTGGGGGTCAGGACGCTGGTGATTGGGGGCGGTAACACGGCGGCCGATGTGGTGATCGCCATCCTCAAGGCAAAGCGGGAGGTGAACGATACTCAGCCGGTCTACTGGGCCCACCAGTCGGAAAAGTTTGACGTCAACACGGAGACCGCCCGGCGCCTGGGAGAGGAGATCCTGCTGGGGGGCAACATCCGTTTGCTGCCAGGCGCCACGCCGCGTATCGGCGAGGTTGACGACGAAGGGGTCGACCGGCTGGTAATCAGGATTAACGAGTTTAAGCAGATGGATGGGATTGAGGTGTACCATGCCATGAGCTTCCCGATGAAGCATGTCATTGCCTGTATCGGCTCCCAGGGGCCGGTGCCGATCTTTGACAAGCTGGGGATCCAGACCATCTCCTGCACGGCCGGGGTCTGCAAGGTGGCCAGGGAGGGGGACCGGCTGGTGCTGCTCTCGAGCGGCTTTGAATCGACCCGCAAGGGGGTCTACGTGGTGGGGGGCGCCATCTCGCCGTCCTACATGAAGATCTGCGAGGGTTCCATTCAGGAGGAGAAACACCCCAACCTGATCTACACCGCGGTGAATGACGCCTACCGGGTGGTGGAAGAGATCAAGGACAAGCTGGGCAAATAGCTTAGCCTACCTCGGCGTATTCCCTGACGCGGAACTGCACCCCCAGTGATTCGGCCACGCGGCGGCAGGCCTCCATATCTACCCCCGGCACGGTGACGGCAGTGGCGGTCACCTCGGGGATATGGTGGGGCGCCTCCCGCAGGAAGTCGCATATCCCTTGGAAACCGGCCGCGCCGAAGGGGGTGTTGCACAGCGTGCCGTAGGTGGCGGCATCCGGCGCATTCAGGCTTACGGAGATGCTGTCCACCAGCCCGGCCAGTTCCGGCAGGATATTGCGGCCGTGCACCAGATTGGCCTGACCGTCGCTGTTGATCCTGATCCGGTAGCCCCGTTTTTTCAGGGCTGCCGCCACCTGTTTGACCAGTTCCAGCCGCAGCAGCGATTCCCCAAAGCCGCAGAATACCACCTCATCGATATCCTTTGGCTGGCCGATGGCGGCCATCAACTCGTCGAAGCCCGGTTCATGATCCAGCAGCAGGTTGTGCCCCTTGACGGTAAACTCGTCGAACTTGGCGCAAAAGGTACAGCTGTTCGAACAGCGGTTGGTGATATTCAGGTAGAGCGCGTTGCGGATCTGGTAGGCCAGCTTGGTGGAGCTGTCCCACAACGGGATGCCGAACAGGCGGCCGGCGTTCATGGTGGTGATCCGCCCCACATCCTCGACGGTCAGTCCTCTGAGTTTAGCCACTGTTTCGGCGGTGATGCGGGTGTAGGCAGGTTCGTTGCGTTTGCCGCGGTGCGGCACCGGCGACAGGTAGGGGCAGTCGGTCTCCAACAGCAGCCGCTCCAGCGGCGTGCTGCGCACCACCTCCCGCAGCTGGTCGTTGGAGGGGTAGGTGACGGTGCCGGGGATCGAGATGTACAGGCCCTGTTCGAGGCATTGACGGGCAAAGTCGAGATCGCCGGAAAAACAGTGCATCACCCCGTTGTGGATACCGGCTGCCCTGATCTGCACCAGGGTCTCCTGGTGGGCGTCACGGTCGTGGATCACCACCGGCTTGTCCAGTTCGCGGGATAGCCGCAGAAAACGGTCGAACACGCGGCGCTGGATATCCCGTGGGCTGCGGTCGCGGTAGAAGTCCAGACCGATCTCGCCGATCGCCACGCACTTGGCAGAGGAGCGGGCCAGCTGGCGGATTTCGTCCATGGCCGCCTCATCGGCCTGCAGCACGTCATGGGGGTGAATCCCCACCGTGCAATAGAACATCTCGTATTGGCTGGCGAGGGCAACCGCCTGACGGCTCGATGCCAGATCGGCCCCCACCACCACCATGCCCCGCACACCGTTTTCCTCAGCCCGTGCCAGCATCTGCTCCCAGTCGGCCTGAAAATCGGGGTAGTAGACATGACAATGGGTATCGATCAGGGTTAGCTGCGGTCTCATCGTCTCGTTCCTGCACCGTGGCCGATGCTGATACCGGCGGCATGCAACGCCGCCTTGATGGCCCGCAGATCAAAGCCGTCCACCACCCGTTTCCCCTGGTCAAGCACCAGTACCGGCACGATATCCCCCTGCCAGCGCTCGTGCCATTCCCGGTAGAAGGTCGCGTTGTGCTGAATTTCACGCCGCTCGAACGGTATACCGTGTTGGGCGAAAAAACTTTCCGCCTGTGCGCAGTACCCTCAACCATCGGCAACGTAGAGCACCACCCGGTGGTTGGTGGGGATGATGAAACGGGCCGTATGGTGGTGCAGCGGGGCGGCCAGGGCGCTGGCCAGCGGGATAACGGTAATGGCCAGCAGTATGAAGAGGACGGTTCGTCTCATGGTAACGCCTTTTTTGTCCGTGGGATAGCCACCGTGCGTGGAGCTCAGTGGGGGAACGGCACCTCAAACAGTGTCCCGTTCTTCTCGAGTCGCACGATGGTCGGCTTGATCTCCAGCACCTTCGCACCGGCCACCTCGGCCCCTTCCCCCACCAGGGTGTCGTTCAGCACCACCCGCCGCATCCGTCTGCTGTCGTTCCAGGCAATCCCGCTCAGCTTGATGCCGTCCGGCGTACCGGTAACGGCAGTGGAGGCCGGCGGCGGCGGCGGTGTCGGGAGTGTGGTTGCAGGGGGAGAGGGATGCCGGCGCTGCACCCTGCGGCTGTTCGGCGGCCATGTCGTCCCGATGGCCGGGGCGGCGCCGATCGTCGGGTGGGGACGGGGTGGCGGCGGAGTCGGTGTAGCCGCCATCGGCATGACGGCCAGAGGCCCGGATGGTGTCACGGTCCTGACCGCTTCCCAGTCTTTTCCTCCGGCCTGGGGCCGCGCCAGTGGCTGTGGGACGTGGCGGAACAGCAGCCAGAGCGTCACCGCGCCGGCCAGCAGCAGTACCGCTGCCCCGATAACGGCCGGTAGCCTCCGGCGTGAGGAGCGGCGCCGGGGGACGGATGGGTCCAACAGCACCCCGCCGGTGACGGCGGCCTGTTTCAGTTTTGCGGTCTTTTCTTCCTGCAGCTTCTGCAGGGCATCGAGGATATGGCTCATCTGGCAGGTTCCGTTCGGGTGAGTGCCGGGATGCGGGCCCGGTTGGCGGCGCGGTACAGCTGCATCAGGGTCTGGGCCCCCACCACACCGGTGGGGCTGATCCCCTGACCGGTCTGGAAACGTCTGATCGCCTCCTTAAAGGGTGGGGCGGTGGTTGCCGTCATGGCGCCGTGCCAGACCCCGGCGGCGTTTAACAGTTGGAAGAGGCGTTCTTCCTGCGGTGGTGTCAGGTTTGCCGTCACCGGTACCGGCAGACCGAGGAGATTGGACCAGGGAACGGTGGCCCGGCCGGTCCAGTACTGTTCCAGAAGCGGCAGCGGCAGCGTGAAGGGCACGCCGGTTGTCGCGATCGAGGCGCTATCCTGGCGGATGCCGGTCAAGAGCAGGTAGCGATGGGCATTGGTCGGGGGGATGGCGCACTCAAGGATGGCGGGGTAACCGAGCCGGATCAGTCCGCCCAGGTTGCCGCTGTAGCGGAACGGGGTGAGCCCCAGGAGCTCGGCGAGCTGGTCCGGCGTTGCAGCCTGCGCAGCGGCGGTGGGGGATGGAGCGCCCCAGGCAATGGCCAGGGGGGAGAGCAGCTGGCGCAGGTTGTCCGCCAGGGTGCCGCTTGCCAGGGCGGACAGGTGCGGTTGCGCGGCCTGTACCGCCTCGGACAGGGATGCGGCCGGTCTCTGCCGCATGACCCCTGCGGTCAGCGCCACGCAAAGCGCCAGCAGCAGGACGCCCCCGCCCCACGCCCAGGCGGTCCGCTTGCTGCCCCATCTGGCCGTGCGGGAGGTGGAGACATCAACAATGGCCTGACGGGCCATGGCGGTGTCGATATGGCGGCTGTTCCGGTTGTAGGCGATCAGGAGCGCCCGGTCTGCGGCGGCGTTCACCAGGCGGGGCAGACCGTCGGCAAAGCGGTGGATGGCCCGGCAGGCCCCGGCGTCGAACTGGGCCGCTTCGCCGGCGCCACCGGCGGCGGTCCTGATCCGGTGGCGGATATAGTCGCCGGTATCGGGAAGTTCCATCGGGGTCAGGTGAAAACGGACCGTGATCCGCTGGTTCAGCTGCCGCAGTTCGAGCTTGGCCAGCAATTCCTCAAGCTCCGGCTGCCCCACCAGGATGATCTGGATCAGCTTCTCCGAGGCGGTCTCCAGGTTGGAGATCAGCCGCACCTGTTCCAGCACCGCCGGCTCCATATCCTGGGCCTCGTCGATCACCAGCACCGCAGTGCGGCCGGCCTCTTTCTGTGCCAGCAGGAACCGGTGCAACTCCTCCACCAGATCGGCCGGTTCAGTCCCCTGGTCCGGGATGCCGAACTCACGGTTGATGGTGCGCAACAGCCCCAGGGAGGAGAGCATCGGGTTCAGGATCAGGGCGGTGGCGTACTGCTCCGGTTTCAGTTCCGTCAGCAGGGTGCGGATCACCGTGGTCTTGCCGGCCCCCACCTCACCGGTCAGCATGATGAAGCCGCAGCGGTTCTCGATACCGTAGATCAGGTGGGCAAAGGCCTCCTGATGGGCCCTGCTCAGGAAGATGAAGGCAGGGTTGGGGGTGAGGGTGAAGGGGCGTTCGGTAAAGCCGAAGAATGAACAGTACATGGAGGTTATCTCAGTATCTCGCCGTCATGGAGCATTACTATGACCACATCTCCTGATCGATTGCGGAAAAAGGCACGGTGGCATGCCGGAAGTCTGCCTCATCGGTCTCGCTCCAGGTCCCGGCCAGGTTGTCCAGATCGTGGTGCATAGCTGTTCGCTTGCGTTTATCAACACCAGCAGCCTCGCGAATCAGGCGCAAAGTCAGCGTGTTCAGGCTGACACCCTTGGCGCGGGCCAACTCTTTCAGGGTCTGGGCGAGGGGTTCATCGATACCGCGCAGGGTCATGGTGGTCATGGGATACTCCCTTCCAGGGCCGGATGCAACGAGAGTCCGTTAACGTGCGCAAAATGGGCATCCAGAGTGGCAAGGGTCAGACCATGTTGCATAGTTGAAGCCGCAATCCAGATATCGTTTACTGGGATCGGTTTGCCCGCCAATCTCAGGTTGTGAAAGACCAGGGCAAAAAACTCTGCCGTTGTCTCGTCAAGAGTAAGCACCTGAACACGCGGTGAATCCAGAAACAGGTCCAACTCGTGACGATTCCTGGTCTCCCTGCTTCCTCCCTTAAAGCCGGCCAGCAACTCACCAAGAACAACCGTGTTGATCGCCATACTGTCTGCCTGGCGTATGAGGCTGAGTACCTTTGAATCATTCCGTTTGAAGGCGGTATAGACATTCGTGTCAAGCATCAAGTGCTTCATCCGATAGCCTTAGGACAATAATGACATCATAATGATTTCATTATATGCATTCACGTTGGTGAAGTCAATTATGGGGGCTGAGTCGCGCGGTAACGCAGCAGTACATGGGGCTTACTTATACTGCATTTTGGTGTCAGGCACAATGGGTGAACCGGTGGCCTGTACCACCCGTTCCGATGAGACCAGTTCGGCTGCCACCCGGCCGATGGGGGTGGTGGCTTCTATTCTGACCGGCACGTGATTCTGATCGTCGGTAAACCAGACTAAGAGGTCACGGTTGTTTTTGAAGAAACCGCTTTCGGCAAACTGTGGCTGCACCACAACGGTCGCGGCGCTGCGCATGCCCGGCAGGTTTAGTTTTTCCTGACGCAGCACCGTGACCGGTACAACCGTGGTGGTATCCCCGTCGTACAGGTGAAGCGTCATATTGTCGCCGACCTTGAGCGGTTGTAATCGCATACAATAGAAGCCGGAGACAAAATCAAGAGTATCCAGAGTTTCCAACACTTCGTTACTGAAACGTTTACGGATTCTATCAACCCAGAAGATCTTCCGTTCGGCATACATCAGATTAAACCCGGTATCACTGACATATGGTCCTTCATGCTGCCTGATGCGGGTGAGTAGGTAGCGGCCCTTGATCAGGCGGGTGTCGGTGCTGTCGTCAACCTGATAAAAGGCCGAAATGAAGCTGTTTGAGCGGATCGTAGACTGAATGCGCAGCTCTCCCTGGTTATTCGATGCCTCCAACTGGGCGCTGCCCACCGGTATACCTGACAGACTGATCTGATAGACCAGCTTTTCCTGCTGCTGCGGGAAGATATGGTCGGCCTGCAGGTACACGGTTTGGGACGATGCCGGAGCAGTCGTGGTGGTGATTGGTTGCGGGGTTGACACAGGAGTGGGGGTAGGCTTGGCAATCGATAGTTGGGACGATGCAACCGGAGGCGTTGGTGATAGTACAGTAGGTTGGGCAGCCTGGCGCTGCACTACTGGCCGGGAGATGGTGATCGGCGGTAGTGGCTGGTCTGGTTGTTTCAGATCAACCAGTACCGCTGCCGGCCGGCTGATGGCCCGGCCCAGGTCGTGGGGGGCACACCGTTCCAGCACCAGCCCTGCTATGCTGTGCCCCAGGAGCGACAAGGCCAGGCAAGTAACCAGCACGGCCTGTGTATGGGGGGGTCTGCGTGGTGTCACGGGGGCGTCAGGCCTGTGGGTAGCATGGGTGGCTCCATCTGGTGCTGGTAAAAAAGCCGCCCCGGGAAGGGGCGGCTGATGGCGTGATGCCGAACACAGAAAGGGAGAAACCTCCCCGGAGGTGTTATGCCCCCGGGGATCGGTACAGCATGGTTACGGACGCTCGGGGCTACTCCAGGCGCCGGAGCTGGTCCAACCCAGGATATAGGCCATTGCTTCCGAGGTCCCGGGGGTCAGCGTACCACCCAGATACGGGGCGCCACCGGTATAGGCCGTGGCGGCCTTGGTGAAGAGCAGGTTGCCGGCGCTGTCTTTCAGGCCTGAATTTACGGCGGTTGTTCCAACAGACAGGTTAATGACGCCGTCATCAAGGAAGTCGATGGTGTCGTAGATCAACCGACGCGTGTAGGTACGGGCATGGACGTAGGCGCCCGGTTCCTTGGTGAGCAGGTTGATGTTGTAGCAGGCCCCCATAAGGTTCTTGGCATTGGCCTGGGTCAGCTTACCGCTGCGGGTCCAGTCTTTGACGGCGGTAGCACCTGTCGGGTCTTTGGCCAGGTCGTAGAAGTATGGATACGCATTGGGATTGTAGCTGATGTTGTACTGCGCCAGTTGGGCGATGGCGAGTTGCAATGCATCCTGGAACGCTTCCTTATTCGGCGTGAGGAAGACGGTCTGGAAGTTTGCTGTGGTGAGTGCCACGCCACCTTCCGAGGTGTGGCATTTGCTGCAGACCTGGGTGAATACATCACCGATATTATTGGCAAAACCTATGTCATGGCTCGTGGTCCGTTTGGCGGTGCCAGCATTATCGACCCAGTTGGCATTCATATGGCAGGTGACGCAGGGGCCGCCTTCAACCATGAACTGGCCGGCAGCATGGGAGTCGGTTGCCATAAGGGAGGTACCGAATTTACGGTGTGTGCTGGTGACGCCACCGGCGATACCATTGACCGTGTCCGAAACGTTATCAATGGTCAGGGACTTGGCGTAGGTTGAGGCACCGATAACGGTACTGCCCGGTACGAAGCCGGTGTAGCCCACCGACATGTACATCAGACCGGCAGCGGCCATGTAGTGGGAGTTCTGGAAGCCGGCATTGGAGAAGTCAGCCACGGCGTTGATGTCGGACTGGTTCACCCGGCCGGTGTGGCAGGCCACACAGATGTTGGAGGTGGAGGCATCAGGCAGTTTCCAGGCTACCTTGTAGGGGGCGGTGAACTGGCCGGCGCTCCGGACGCTGTTCTTGAAGTTGTAGTTGCTGTGGCAGGCGTCGCAGGCCAGTACCTGACGGGTCGGGTCGCCGGCGGTGGCCCAGGTGGTGGTGGGCAGGGTCCAGTTGGAGGTGACGAAGTTTTTGAACCCGGTGGCGGTGTGGCAGCGGATGCAGCTGGTGCTCTGCTTGAAGTCCTCGGTGGACCAGGCCGGGCTGGTGACGTCGCCATGGCCTGAACCTGCCCAATCGCTGCGCTCCTGGGCGTCGGCCTTGTCCGCTTTGTGCGGGTCGTGGCAGCTGGTGCAGGAGTTCTGGTAGTTTTTGGAGACAAACTCGGCGTTGGTCTGGGCGTTCGGGTCCTGGGTACTGCTCATAGTATAGTAGTGGGCCGCCGACAGATGGCTCTGGTGGCAGGTGAAGCACTGGCCAGCGCTGTCCGGGTTCGGGTAGGGGATCGGCCCGACGCCGTTGTGCTGGGCGCCGCCGCCGTGGCATCCCTGGCAGCCGATGCCGTTGGGATACGCTGCCCTGACATCAGGCGTCAGGTTGTGGGCCGAGGCGAGATAATCGGTGACGATATTGGAGCTGGTAACCGGCTCGATGGTGGTGGCGTGGCAGATCCGGCAGGTGGCCTCGTCAACCGTTGCCGTACTGGCCAGTGTGCCGGTCCCTTCCTTGTTGGACGAACCGCAGCCGTACATGAGCGCCGCCAGTGGCAGCATACAGAACAGCATGATGGCTAATCTTCGCATCTGCATACGTGTTTCCTCCTTGTGGTGATGGTGATCTTAGAATGTACCCGGCAGGTGACACTTGACGCACGTCCTGCCGGCGCTGCGATCCTTCATATTACCGCTGATGCCTGCCCAGCCCCGCGGATGGGGGTTGGTCTTGCCGCTGGCGTGGCATTGGATGCAGACATCACCGCTGGGGTGACAGCTCTGGCACGATTGCAGGTTGCGCCGGGCCTCGCTGGCATGGTCCATGGCCCAGTAGGTCTGGCCGTTCTGCCCCAGAGGCCGGTGGGATTTGATGGTGAGGGTCCCGGCCGGGTAGCGGCTGTGGCAGTCGTTGCAGTAGCTCTGGTCATGGCAGCGGTTGCAGTATTGCGGGTTATTCTTGGAGAGGCGGCCGTGACGCTCAAGGAAGTTGCCGCTGTGGTCCAGCGGTTTGTAATCGCGGCCGGCATTGCCCTGTTGCAGGTTGTCACCGGAGCCGCCCCCCTGGTGGCAATCGAGGCAGAAGGATTGCTTGTGGCACTGCTGGCAGTTGTTGCCGGCCTTGCTGGCCAGCACCCGGTGGTTGCGGGTAAAATCGGCGCCGTGGTTGGGGGCGACCCCGTTTGCTTTATGGCAGCTGTTGCACTGGTCAAGCGGCATGGTGGCAAAATCGGCGTGGGATGTCTTCTTGTCGGCGAAGCTGCGTGTGTTCAAGAAGGCTATTCCCAGCACGAGAACGGCACAGAGAATGAAAAACCTTTTCACTGACATCCCCCCTTTCTAAAAGTCGAGGTTGAAGGCGACGCGTCCGCGCCAGTCTTCCTTGTAAAAGCTGTTGACATTGTTTTCTATCCTGCCGCTGAACGACATCTTCTTGTTCAGTTTGTAGGTTGCCCCGCCGTAGTAGCTTCTCCCCACCACCTCGCCGGTGGTGGCGTCGTACTTGTCCACATCGTAGCGATAGCCGGCGGCAAGTTGCAGGTTGTGCAGCAGGTCGTAGTCGGCGTCTATGCCGGCGCCGTTCCGTTTGCCGTCATACCCTGAGACGTAGTCGTAATTCAGGTGGATCCGTAAGGGTTCGATCGGCCGGACCCCAACCCCCAGTTCCACCACGTCGCTGGTCCCTTCGCCGTAGTCCTGGCGGGTGTAGCCGCCGTTTACCGAGAACATCTTGTTGATCCGGTAATCGGCCTTGACCACCCATTCCTGATACCGGTCAACCGCAAAGACCGAGTAGATGGAGGTGGCGTCGAAGGTCGGGTAGCTCTGGTACCATTCGGTGGTGAAGATCAGGTTGTCCAGCGGGAACCAGGAGACCCCGGCCAGGACCTCGCCAAATACCTCGCTGGCCAGGTCGTAGCGGGTGTTGCCGTACAGCTTGAGGGAGTTGAAGAGGTACTGTTTGCCGCTGGCCCCCAAGATGTCTTGTGCCACGTCATCCTTTATCAGCTTGTGGAACCAGGAGAGCTCCAGATCGGTGTTCTGGAGGTTGTACAGATAGGCCGATACCCCCAGGGCATAGTCGCCCTCGTGGGTCCTCTCGTTGTACAGGTCGTAGATGACGTTGCGTCCCCCCATGACCGACAGGGCAACCGGACCGATGTTCTTCAGATCGATCTTGGCGCCGTCGATGAGGGCGGAACCGGCCGAGTAGTTGACAAACTGACGGCCGAGACGGATGTCGACCTTGTTGAACAGGTCGTGGTAGTCGGCGTACAGGTAGTACAGGCGACCCTGAAGCCCTTCGCCGTTGCGAATATCCTGGGTGAGTCGGCCATAGCCCTCCAGGGAGAGCTTGCCCGCAGGGTCAATCTTGGTGAGGGAGATGTTGAGATACTGTCCCAGCTCAACCTGTTTATTGTTGTCAAAATAGTTATTATACCATTCCAACTGGGTTGAGCTTCTGCCGTGCAGCTCAATGGACCAGGCAGAGGCGGCCGAGAGTAGCACCGCGCTGCAGGCCAGTGTGCGGAGTATTCCGTGCTTCCCCATTCAGTGGACCTCCTTTCCGTAGTAGTGGTGCCTCGTACAAACGGTGCTGCTAGCCTCCTTTCGGGTTATTTCTACCGATGGGTGCTGCTGTCGGCGACGCCGTCCAGAAACAGTCCCGCAGTCTCTTAATTGTGCGGTTAATATATCCCTGGACCGGTTCTTGTCAAAGTTTTAATGTGATTGTTAAAAATAAATAATATGCAATTATTATGGGATGTTTGGCCATAGCATGAATATTTATTTTTTTGTATATACTGATTTTAATGAATTTGATGTTATGCCCGAACGGGCATGAGGGAATGGAGTGGCATTAAAAATTATACCTTAGTGTTAGGAGGTTATATTACACTGTTTCATCCATCTCCAGAGGGTGGTGCGATCGACCCCCAGTTCGCAGGCAGCGTCGTGACGGTTCCCGCCGTGGCGCTTCAAAAGGCCCCGCAGCATTTCGGCGTCAATCAGGTGGCGGGGATGATGCGGGGAGTAGTTGGGGGCGGCGATGCGGGTATCTGATTGGAGGAACGAGGCGGGGAGGTGTTCCCGTGTGATCTGTGTCCCGTGGCATATGATCACCGCCTGTTCGATGAGGTTGAGCAGCTCCCGGACGTTACCGGGAAAAGGATGTTGGAAGAGTAGTTTCAGTACCTCAGGAGACACGGAGCGGATGGTGCGGTTGTAGGTGAGATTGAACCGTGCCAGGGCCATGTCCACTAACAGAGGGATATCATCACGGCGCTCCCGCAGGGGGGGGATGTTGAGGGTGACGATGTTGAGGCGGAAGAAGAGATCACGCCGAAAGGTCCCCTGGGCAACCATTTCATCGAGGTTTCGATTGGTGGCGGTGACCACGCGGATATCAGCCTTCATCGGATGGGTGGCACCGAGGGGTTGGAATTCATGATTTTCCAGTACGCGGAGGAGTTTCACCTGGAGTTGCAGGGGAAGATCACCGATCTCGTCGAGGAAGAAGGTGCTTCCCTGGCACAGTTCCAGCCTGCCGGGGCGATTCTCCGTGGCGCCGGTGAAGGCACCTTTGCGTACCCCGAATATCTCCGATTCCAACAGGGTTTCCGGCAGTGCCCCGCAGTTGACGGTTATCATCTGCTTGCCGCTGCGTCGGCTCAGGTCATGAATGGCATGGGCAAACAGCTCCTTGCCGGTACCGCTCTCACCCTGCAGCAGCACGGTGGCATCGCTGGCTGCAATGTCTTCCATGACGTCGAACAGGCGGTGCATGGCGGCATCGCGGCTCACCAGACGGCGAAAGGTGCAGCGTTGGCGCAGTTCTTCCTTAATGGCGATGAGAGGGGTCAGGTCCCTCAATGTCTCGACACCGCCAATGGCGCTGCCGGTACAGTCATAGAGGGTGGCCGCCTTGACGGCGAGCTGTTTTTGAACGCCGCTACGGTCGGTTATGCGGATATCCCGTTGAACCGCCTGACCGCTGGTCATCGCTTCCCGCATGGGACATTCGGTTTGGCAGCAGTCGTTTTTGAATACCTCGTAACAGAGCTGGCCGATGGCCTCTTCATGCAGGAATCCGGTAAGTTCTTCCGCCGCCTTGTTGAAGGTAGTGATCCGCATCTCCTGGTTCACGGTGAATAGGCCGTCGGCGACGCTGTCGATGATGGAGTAGATCCGGCGCAGGTTGCGGATTGATTCGACACCGCCCATTGGGGTTCCGTCGGGGCCGTACAGGGCGGCAGCGCTTACCCAGACCGGCATCAGCTCGCCCCGTTGATCGTGCATGATGATCTCGCGGTTGATTACCGTTCCCCCCTGCTGCAGCGCCTCGCGGATGGGACAGGCGTTGAAGCAGACAGCGGTACGGAATACCTGGTGACACGGTTGGCCGATCGCCTCGGCACGGGGGATGCCGGTGAGCAGCTCCGCGGCCCTGTTGTAGGAGGTGATCTTCAGGTCGGTGTCCACGGTGAATATCCCATCGGCCACCGTGTCGAGGATGCTGGTGCAATCGAGTTCTGCGTGATGGTTGTGATGTGCTGTTGAGGACACCGGTTACCCCAGGGGTTAACTATTTGAGTAAAATTTTATCATGGAGTCTGCGTCTGTCAATTTGG
>JAJYCS010000052.1 GCA_021778115.1 Deltaproteobacteria bacterium | reverse complement strand
CTTTCAACAGGGCTTCACAACTGCAAGGCTTGCAGTGGCAAAGGGGACCTGTTCAATCTGGTTATGCAGGTTCGGGGCTGTGATTTCAAGGCTGCCCTTGACTACCTGGAGAGCCGCGCCGGAATCGTAGCCACCACCACCGCCACCGCCCGCCCGTCAACCACCACCAACAAGGCCACCGCGCCGAAAGTCAAGACCCGCAAGGTTGCCACCTTCATCTATACCGATGCTGAAGGCCGAGAGCTGTACCAGAAGGAACGGCACGAACCAGCACGGGACGGGATACGGTCAAAGGAATTCTTTTTCAGTCATATGGATAAGAAGGGCAACCGTCAAAAAGGATACCAGGGGGAGCATGTACCGTATCGGCTGCATGAAGTGGTAAAAGCCCCGCTTGATTCGGTTGTGTACGTTGTCGAGGGTGAAGGCAAGGCGGACCTTTTGTCCTCCTGGGGGCTTGTGGCAACCTGCCTTGATACCGGGGCGGGAAGCAAGTGGAAGCCCGCCTATACTCCCCATTTCAAGGGCCGCCCTGTTGTTATTGTCCCGGACAACGACAAGGCCGGGGAAGGGTATTGTACCACCGGTGCAAAGGCACTGTTTGAAGCTGCCGCAAGCGTGAAGGTGTTACGACTGCCAGACATGCCGGAAAAAGGGGACGTGCTTGACTGGATAGAGACACCAGGCAACGACAAGGCCCGTTTTCTGGAGCTTGCCGGGGCTGCGGTCCCCTGGGAGTTGCAGCCGCCGTCTAAAGAGGTTGTAGAGGCCCGCCGTAAGCGGTCCCGTGACCGTGACCCTTCCGCTTCACCGGAGGAAACCTCGGGCGGGAGGGGTGCTGATAGATTCATCCCTTTGTTGGCTGATTACCAGCTGTACAAGGATGATTCGGGGGTTGGCTACATATTCCTGAATTGCCGCCTGTATCAGCTTGACCCGAAGAATAGAGAGCTTGTGGAGGACTTATCCTTCCTCTATCGGGAGATTACGGAAAAAACCCTTACAAAAGACGCTGCCGGGGCAACCATTACCTACTATGCAGCAAAGGCCCGCCGTGATGGTGAAGCCCTGGAACTGTTCAACCGTGTAGGAGAGCGGGACGGGCGCTTTTACTATGACCTTATGAATAGCCGGGTTGTGGAGTTGTCCGCCGGATCGTGGCGGATCATCCCCGCGCCGGTCATGTTTCGCACCTACAACCACCAGCAGGCACAGCCAGACCCACTACCGGGCGGGGACCCGTGGCGGCTGTTTGAGTTTATCCGTGTACCTGATGAAAACCGGCTGCTTGTCCTTGTGGCCGTGATTACCTGCTTTATTCCCCGGATCAACCACCCGGCGCTTGCTATTAGCGGGCCGCAAGGATCGGGCAAGTCCTTTGCTCAATCAATCATCAAGCAGACCGTAGACCCTTCCAGCATGATCCTTTCAATGATGCCACGCAAGGTTGAGGAATTGCCGCTGCTGCTTTCCCGTAACCACATGACCGGCATTGACAATCAATCATCCTTCACCGGGGAGATTGCAGACCTGCTTTGTGCGGCCATTACCGGCGGGGTGCTTGAAAAGCGGGTGCTGCATACTGATTCTGAAATGATGGCCGTCAAGGTCCCCGGCGTTATCACCTATAGCGCCATTACATCGGTTTCAGACCGCCCGGACCTGCATGAACGGACGGTCAGGATTGTCCTGGACCGGATACCACCACAAGAGCGCCGGACTGAAAAGACCATATGGAGGGAATTCAACGCCGCCTTGCCGTCAATACTGGGGGGAATCTTTGACGTGCTGGTGAAGGCCATGACCATTCACCCGGATATTGAAGACAGCCTTCATGAATTGCCCCGTATGGCTGATTTTGCAACCTGGGGTTATGCCATTGCTGAAGCCCTGGGGGGCCGTGGTAACGAGTTTCTGCTCGCCTATACTGGCAATGCAAGCATGGCAACGGCGGACCTGCTTGAACACAACACCTTCTTTTCGGCCATTGTCCAGGGCATGGAGAGGCCGGACGGGATTAAGCCAGGCACCTTTGCTGAAGTGCTGCTTGACCTGCGGAAGATCGTTGACCCAGAAGGCCACCAGAACAATTTCAAGGCACTAGATAAGGATTACAGCTTTCCAAAGTCCCCGCAAGGTTTCAGGGGAAAACTGGAACGCCTGAAAATACCACTTGAAGACCTGGGGATTTCCTACGTCATAGCAGAGAACCGGACCAACAAGGGACGGGTGTTGTGTAATTTCTTCAAGCGGGCTGATGGTCCCCCGCCGGTACAGGCCGCGCCGGTCCTTGATGATCTGGTTTTTGATGATGCAGAGGTTGCTTTCTGATGAAGGTCGAATTCCTTCATGACTTTGAAGCCAAAACCACCACCGGGACCCGCTCCATTGCCGCCGGCACGGTGCTTGATATGGCTGAAGACAAGGCAAGCAAGCTGCTTGCTGCCGGAATCGTCAAGGTTGTTGAGTCGGTCCCCTTCAATCCTGCTGCCTTGCCGTATCTGGATCAACGGGGCCGCCTTGTAATCCCTTTTGACTGTCCGCCTAAGTATCGCTATTGGGCGGGAGGTCAAACGGTTCAGGAGACGTTGCGGGAGTTGTTTGAAGAGCGGGCCGCCATTATGCAGCATGACGGCGGGCTGTCAAAGGAAGAGGCTGAACAGCAGGCCGCCCGGATCGTCTCCCGGTACGTTCAGGACCACCACAAAGGAGAATCAGAGCGATGAAGAATAGAGCCGACAACAAGCCGCCTGAATCTGTTTCTGATAGCGGTCAAGGCAAAGGCCAGGGGGAGTATTTCAAAAACCGTCAAGCTGCCTTGCAGTGGTTGCAGCAACGGGGGCAAATCTCCCGGTCAAAGTTTTACGACGATTGCAACGCCGGATTGATAGCCATTCACCCGGACAAGACGTTAAGCAAGTTTGAGGTTGCGCTCTATGCTGAAAAGCTGTTTGCCGCCACCAGGCAGGCCGCCGGATCAGGAACCCTTGCCATGCAGCGGGAAGCCGATGAAGCCCGCAAAATCAGGGCTGAGGCTGAAATAAAGGAGATGCAGGCTGAAGATTTGCGCCGGGAACAGGACAAGAAATGGTTATACCGTGATGAAGCGGTTGCGGACCTTGCCGTTATCATTGCCAGCTTGCAACAGGCATTTGAACACCGTACCAGGATTGCCGCCGATGCAATCATAAGGCTGTCAGGCGGGGATCAATCCCGTTCGTTTGACGTGTCTGAAGGCGTTCAGGAACTTGTGATTGATGCCGGATTCAACGAGGTAGCCAACGCCGGGACGTTGCGGGTCCGGTTTAAGGGAGAGATGAAGGAGGGCTTTTACAATGATTAATGGCTTGATCGAAACTGAAGAAGAACTTTACAGCCTGCTTGCCAAGATCAAGCGGGCGTGCGCTAGGGTAAGGCCGGGGGCCATGCTTGAGGAATTTACCATAATCCGGCGGTTATCCGGTCCCCGTCCGCCCCTTGTGCAATTTATTCATGGGGTCATGCCTGAAGGTTATAACCCGTTTGCGGATAACAGCAGGGCCACCGTTAAGGCAATCAGACAGGTCAAGCGAGAGATCAACACCGAATAAGATGATTGTTGCCCTGCTGCCGGTGCGCCGCCCCGCTCCCTGCCGGTAACTATCCAGGCGGATGAACTATAAAGACACACCGGGCGGGCGAGCGGGTCCTCCCACCACCTAGCCTGATGAGGGTAATTCGACCCCCGATTTATGACACCATTCAAAAATTTTGTGTCTGGTGGAAAAATGTAATTTTAGTGTTGTGTACCGTGTTTTTTCCGCCGCCGGTCCCGGCTGCTGCTTTATGTTGCGCCGGTCTATTTCGGGCCGGGATCGGGCCGCCTGGGACCGCTTGAATCATGGCCGGTTACAAGCCGCCCGTTTGATTAATAGTCAAAATGGCGGTTTTATTCTTGATAAATTTCAATACGTTGCTTGTGTCTGTAATGTTGATTGTAATGTAACCAGAGGGCATGGTTTCTGTTACCAAAAACATAAAAACCCTCTTCTCGATGAAGGGGGTTTTCAGTACCTGGGAATCGGGCCTTGTCGTGACCTTGAATCTTCACCCGGAATAAGTCCGATTATGGGAAGGGGCGCTACTTCTTGCCTTGGGGATCGGGGACCGCGTGGCCGTGTTTCTGAAGGTATTCTTCCGCCGCTGTCTCTATGACCACGTTCAAAGGCTGTTCAAGGTCAAGGGCAAGGTGCTTTATTGCCTTGAGGATTTCAGGCCGAATCCGCAAGCCTGATTGAATCCGTATGGTTTCACTTTTGGGTCGTGGCATGGCCGGAAACATACAGCAAGCCGCCGGATATTGTCAAATCAATAAAAGGTAATAATGATATTGAAATATAATAAATATCGTGATATTAAAAAATAAATGTTACCAAAAATAGCAGGGGGTAAATATGCAAACACTAAAACTTGTCAGGACAGGGAAGGTTTGTGAATCAGAAACCAAATACTGTTCACCGGATGAAGTGTATAGCCTGTTGCGCAATATGTCGCGGCTGGACCGTGAGCATTTTGTTGTGCTTCATTTGGATGGCAAAAATAAAGTGATTGCCAAAGAGACAGTTTCTATCGGGTCGCTGAATCAGTCAATAGTTCACCCGCGAGAGGTCTTTAAGGCAGCGGTTCATAACGGCAGCGCCGCTATTATCTGCGCTCACAACCACCCTTCAGGGGACCCAAAACCATCAATCGAAGACAAGACCATAACAAAGAGGCTGCTTGAGGTTGCCGGGCTGCTTGGTATTCCAATACTTGACCACATTATTATTGGTGATGGCATGTATTACAGCTTTGCAGAGTCAACAAATTTTGAAATGGGCAAGAGATTAAACATGTAGTCACAACCTTTCGGGAAATAGTCACTAGTCTTGTCACTCTTAAAAATAGATTAAAAACAATATGTTATGACCAAATGACAAGAGTGACAAGTTTTTTTGCTATATCTTTTGCTTTAACGTTGCATTTGTACTGAAAGGGACCGCTGCCATGCCAAAAACACGAAAAACAAAAGGCATTTACCGCCGTGGTAGGGTGTATTGGATCACCTATATGGGGCTTGATGGTAAGCAGAAGCACGAAAGCACAGGAAGCGACCTGAAAGCTGATGCTGAATTAATCCTTGCACAACGCCGCCTTGAAGTAGATCAGGGCAAGGAACCGGCAACGCGCCGCCGGGACCGGAACTATACCTTTCAGCAGTTGGCCGACAGATACCTTCCCTTTATCGCAAACCAGAAGGGGGCAAAGATAAAGCGGGTACGGATCACGGAGCTTGTTCGGGAATTTGGATGGGTCAAGCTGTCACGGTTCACCTTGGCAATGGTTGAGGGCTGGCAATCCCGCAAGCTATCGGAAGAGCGGCCACCGATGAAGGGAAAAAAAGAACCCCGCCCGCCTTACAAACCGGCAAGCGTCAACCGGGGGCTTGCCTGTCTGAAGCACATGTTCACGAAAGCGGTTGATTGGGAAATGGTTTCCGAAGATGTAGCAAAGCGGGTCAAGAAGGTGAAGCTGACAGAAGAAAACAACAGACGTCTTCGTTACCTTTCAAGCGAAGAGTCCGATAGATTGCTGACCTGTTGTGACCGTTACCTTCGGGAGATTGTAACCTTTGCCCTGCATACCGGCTGCCGTCGTGGTGAAATTTTGGGGCTTACCTGGGACCAGGTGGACCTGAAGCATGGTTTCATCTTGCTTGATGTTACGAAGAGCGGGAAGCGCCGGGAAATTCCCATAAACGTCACCGTCCGGGGCGTGCTGCAAGAGATCATCCGGCGGCTTGATTCTCCCCATGTGTTTGTCAATCCTGAAACTGGAAAGCGTTACCAGGATGTAAAGCGGTCATTCGGGACCGCCTGTAGAAAGGCAGGGCTAAAAGATTTCCATTTTCACGATTTGCGCCACACGTTTGCAAGTCAACTTGTCATGAACGGGGTTGATATAACCACCGTATCAAAGCTCCTGGGACATAATAGCCTTACCATGACCCTCCGTTATGCCCACCTTGCGCCAAACCACCTACAAAATGCGGTTGACGTGTTAAGCCGCCTTTCCTCGTTACATTACAATTTACATGACAGTAGGGCAGAAATGGCATAAAAAATGGGGGTAGCCTAACGCTATCCCCTTGTTTTTATTGGCGGGCGGCAGGAGACTCGAACTCCCGACCTTTGGCTTCGGAGGCCAACGCTCTATCCAACTGAGCTAACCGCCCGTGAATAAGCACTATTACACGATCGTTTGTGGCAACTCAAGGGAAAAATCCTGTTCATCCGGCAAGCGCTTTGTTAGTATACCGGGATTATGAAGATTATTGGACTGACCGGCGGCGTTGCGACCGGAAAGAGCACGGTGGCGAAGCAGCTTGCCTCGCTGGGGGCGATCGTTATCGATGCCGACCAGCTGGCTCGCGATGCCGTGGCACCGGAGACGCCGGGCTTGGCAAGGATTGCGGCGCTGTTCGGACCAGCGCTGCTGCTGCCCGATGGTACCTTGAACCGCCAGGCGCTGCGAGAGCTGGTGTTTAACGATGCTGCCAAACGCCGCCAACTGGAGGCGATCCTGCATCCGGCCATCAAGGAGCTGGCGGAACAGCAGCTGGCCCATGCCCGTTCAAATGGCGCAGAGGTGGCGGTCTATATGGCTGCGCTTTTGATCGAGGCCGGGGCCACCGACCGGGTGGATGAGATTTGGGTGGTATCCGTACGGCCGGAGGTGCAGCTTGAACGGCTGATGGCCCGGGATCGTTGCAGCCGTGAGCAGGCGGCGCAGATTATCGCCGCCCAGATGCCGCTGGCGGAGAAGGAGTGTCATGGCGTGGTGGTGATCGATAACAGCGGCAGTCCGGAGGAGACCCGGCAGCAGGTTATCGCTGCCTGGCGACAGAGGGTGACGCTATGAGTGATGAACGTCGGGTGATACGTCGTAAAGGCACCACGGCCCTTGCCGCTGAACAGATGATGACCCTGTTTGCCACGGTGCCGCTGGCTGCCGAGGAACTGGCCGCCGTGGAGTTGCAGCGTCTGGGCGCTTCCGAGGTGACGGTGGTCCGGGGAGGTGTCGGTTTCAGGGGGACGCGGCGTCTCTTGTATCGCAGCCTGCTGCGATTGCGGACCGCCAGCCGGGTACTGGTCCAGGTGGGGCAGTTCCCCTGCGGTTCTCCGCAGGAGCTGTACGACGGGCTGCGGCTCCTCCCCTGGACGGAATTGCTGACCCCTGACATGACCCTGGCCGTTGACTGCACGCTGCGGGACTCGGCCATCACGCATTCACACTTTGCGGCACTCAAAGCCAAGGATGCCATTGTCGATCACCTGCGGGATGCCTGCGGCAGGCGGCCCAGCATTGACACCCAGGCGCCAGACCTGCGGGTCAATCTGCACCTCGCCAAGAATCAGGCCACGGTATCGCTGGACGCCAGCGGCGAGCCGCTGGACCGGCGTGGCTGGCGGCTTGACCGCAACGCCGCCCCTTTGCGGGAGACCTTGGCAGCGGCCGTCATGCTGCACACCGGCTGGGACGGTAGGGTACCGCTCCTTGACCCGATGTGCGGTTCCGGCACCATCTTGCTGGAGGGGGCTGCAATCGCCTTGGGGCAGCCGGCCGGTGCCGGCCGGGAGTTCGGCCTGATGCGGTGGCGCGATTTTGACCGCCGGTTGTGGGAACAGGTGTTGCGGGAAGAACGTGATGGTGTACGGGAAAATTTGTCCGTTCCGGTGTTGGGCTTCGACCGCGACCCCAGGGCGATCATCGCTAGTCGCGAGAATGCCCGGCGGGCAGGCTTAGAATATACTATTTACTTTGACCGCCGTCCTTTTGAAGAGACTGAACCCTGCGGTCATCAGGGGGTGCTGGTGATGAATCCCCCCTATGGCGTGCGGATGGGTGACAGGGGCGAATTGGGGGCGCTGTACCGCAAGATCGGTGAGGTGTTCAAGCGCCGTTTCACCGGCTGGACCGCCTACCTCCTGGCCGGTGACCTCGAACTGGCCAGGCTGGTCGGGCTCAAACCGGCGCGCCGCTTCGTGCTCTTTAACGGACCGCTTGAATGTCGCCTGCTGCGGTATGAGCTGTACTGAGCCGCCGGGAGCGTAACCGGTTACTTGACCAGCTTATGGCAGAAAAGACAGCGGAACTTGGGGGGGTGGTTCGGGGGTAGTTTGACGCCGTACTCCTGGTGACAGGGTTCGCAAAGTTGTTCAGCATCTTTCTTGGCCGGCCGGTAGAAGAGCTTCGCGAAGATTGAGGCGTTGGGGCCTGGCGCGTTTTTGTAGGCCTCCTGATAGACCGGGTTGTGGATCGGATCATTGGGGACCGGTTTGGTTTTTTCTTTGCCGGAGATAGTGATAAAGGTCACCAGTACGACCCCCGCCAGGAGTATGAACAGCCAATCACGTTTTTCCAGCCTCATATGCGTTATTCCTTGATAAAACTGAAGTAGACGATCACGGCGCCGATCCCGAGCCCAAAGCCGACAAACGGTAGGATTGTCTTCAAACCAAGCTGTTCACCAGGGGCGGGCAAGGCGACACGCACCATGACAATCAGGGCCAGCAGGAAGAAGACGGTGAGCAGAACGGTCTTGGAGCGCTTGTAGATACCAAAAAAGATGAGGCCGAAGGTAATGAGCAGAAAGGACCAATGCGTAACGATCTGGTGCAGGGTCAGGTTCTGGATGGTGGTCATCAGGTTCTGGGTCTCGAACGGGCGTAGCGCTTTGGTGGTTGTATCGAGAAGCTCCTGTTTTTCCATGTGGCCCTCCGTTGTAACGGTTACGGCATGCTAGTCCAAAACGGCCTGTTGGGCAAGAGGTTCGGTCAGCTGATAAAGTCCATTACCTTGTTCAGGAATGATTTCTTCATCGGGTGGGCCTCTTCACCGCTTATCTTGGCAAACTCCTCCAGCAGATCCTTCTGCTTCCGGTTCAAATTAGTAGGGGTTTCAACCTTGACGATCACCAGTTGGTCGCCACGGCCATAGCCCTGCAGCGAGGGTATCCCCTTGCCCCGCAGTCGGTAGATCTTGCCGGACTGGGTGCCATCCGGTATCTTCATGGCCACCTTGCCATCCAGTGTAGGGACTTCAATCTCGCAACCCAGCGCGGCCTGGGCAAAGCTGATCGGGATCTCGCAGACGACGTTGTCATCCTCACGTTGGAACAGCGGATGGGGTTTGACGCTGATCGCCACGTATAGGTCTCCGTTGGGGCCACCCTTGACACCTTGTCCCCCCTCCCCGCTCAGTTTCAGGCGAGAGCCGGTCTCCACCCCACCGGGCACCTTGACCGAAAGCGCCTTGGTGTCCTTGACACCACCCTTTCCCCGACATTCCGGGCAGGGACTATCCACCACCTTGCCTTCACCGTTGCACTGACCGCAGGTCTTGCTGACGCTGAAAAAACCCTGCTGATAGCGGACCTGACCGGCGCCGCGACAGGTTGGGCAGATCTTCGGATCAGTCCCCGGTTTGGCGCCGGAGCCGTTGCAGACGCTGCAGCGTTTGACGAACGGGAGCTCGATCTTTTGCTCACAGCCGAAGGCTGCCTGCTCAAAGCTGATCTCAAGGTTGTAGAGCAGGTCATCACCTCGGCGGCCTTGGGCGCGGCGGCCGGCGCCACCGCCGAAGATATCCCCGAAGATGTCGTTGAAGATGTCGCCGAAGGGTGAGCCTGTGCCGAAGCCGCCAAAACCACCACCGCCAAAACCGGCCCCGGAGACCCCGGCATGGCCAAACTGGTCATACTGGGCCCGTTTTTGGGCGTCAGAGAGCACCTCATAGGCCTCAGTCGCCTCTTTGAACCGTTCTTCTGCCTCGTTATCGCCGGGATTCTTATCAGGGTGATGCTGGATGGCCAACTTGCGGAAGGCCTTCTTGATCTCGGTCTCGGAGGCGTTCTTGTGGACCCCGAGGATCTCGTAATAATCGCGTTTTTCGCCGTTTGCCACAGGTTGGATTCCTTGTCGTTAGTTGCATACAGGTGTAGGGGCGGCCCAAGGGACGCCCCTACGCGAGTGCATGAATACTAGCAGGTACAGAATTATTTCTTATCGTCCTTCACTTCTTCAAAATCGGCATCCACTACCTTTTCATCCTTGGGCTTCGCTCCGCCCGCCTGTTGCTCACCGTCGGTCTGGTGCCCTGCGGTCTCTGCGCCGCCCTCGGTCTGGGTCTTGGCGTACATCGCCTCAGCCAGTTTGTGGGCCGCCTGGGCCAACTCATCGGTGGCCTTCTTGATCGCCTCGGCGTCCTCACCGTCCATCACCTTTTTCAGGTCGGCTATTTTGTTCTCGATAGTCCCCTTGTCCACCGCATCCACCTTGTCGCCCACCTCTTTCAGGGATTTCTCGGTGCTGTAGATCATAGAGTCGGCCTGGTTGCGCGCCTCAATGGCCTCCCGCTTCTTCTTGTCCTCAGCGGCGTGGGATTCGGCATCCTTCACCATCTTGTCGATCTCGTCCTTGGAGAGGCCACTCGATGCGGTGATCCGGATCGACTGCTCCTTGCCGGTGCCCAGATCCTTGGCCGAGACATGGACGATGCCGTTGGCGTCGATATCGAAGGTTACCTCGATCTGCGGTACGCCGCGGGGGGCCGGTGGGAGGCCGGTCAGCTCGAAGTTGCCCAGGGTCTTGTTGTCCCGGGCCATCTCGCGCTCACCTTGCAGGACGTGGATCGAAACGGCCGGCTGGTTGTCGGCGGCGGTGGAGAACACCTGGCTCTTGCGGCAGGGGATGGTGGTGTTCTTCTCGATCAGTTTGGTCAACACGCCGCCCAGGGTCTCGATCCCCAGCGAGAGAGGGGTCACGTCCAGCAGCAGCACGTCCTTGACATCGCCTTTCAGCACGCCGCCCTGGATGGCGGCGCCTACTGCCACCACCTCGTCCGGGTTGACCCCCTTGTTGGGGGTCTTGCCGAAGATGTCCTCAACCCGTTTCTGCACTGCAGGCATGCGGGTCATACCGCCCACCAGGATCACCTCGTCGATCTCGGAGGCAGAGAGACCGGCATCCTTCAGGGCGGTGCGGCAGGGGCCGTCCAGCTTGCGCAGCAGGTCGTCACAGAGCGACTCCAGTTTAGCGCGGGACAGTTTCAGGTTCAGGTGTTTGGGGCCCGAGCTGTCTGCGGTGATGAATGGGAGGTTGATGTCGGTCTCCATGGAGCCGGACAGCTCGCACTTGGCCTTTTCAGCGGCTTCCTTCAGCCGTTGCAGGGCCATCTTGTCGCCGCGCAGGTCGATTCCCTGGTCCTTCTTGAATTCGTCGGCGATCCAGTCGATGATCTTCTGGTCGAAGTCCTCACCCCCCAAGAAGGTATCGCCGTTGGTAGACTTCACCTCGAACACGCCGTCCCCCAGCTCAAGGATCGAGATATCGAAGGTGCCGCCGCCCAGGTCGAAGACGGCGATCTTCTCGTCCTTCTTCTTGTCCAGGCCGTAGGCCAGGGCGGCTGCGGTCGGCTCGTTGATGATCCGCAGCACATTCAGGCCCGCGATCTTGCCGGCGTCCTTGGTTGCTTGGCGCTGGGAGTCGTCGAAGTAGGCCGGCACGGTGATTACCGCGTCGGTGACGGCCTCGCCCAGGTAGTCCTCGGCGGTTTTCCTCATCTTCTGCAGCACGATGGCCGAGATCTCGGGCGGCGAATACTTCTTGTCGCGCACATCCACCCAGGCGTCGCCGTTATCGGCCTTGACGATCCTGAAGGGGGAGATGGCGATATCCTTCTGCACCGCCTCGGTCTGAAACTTGCGGCCGATCAGACGCTTGATGGCGAACAGGGTGTTTTCCGGGTTGGTGACCGCCTGACGTTTGGCCTGCTGACCGACGATACGCTCGCCGGCGTCGGTGAAGGCCACCATCGACGGGGTGGTGCGGCTCCCTTCGGCGTTGGCTATGACAACCGGTTCACCACCCTCCATGATGGCGACGCAGGAGTTGGTGGTACCCAGGTCGATACCGATTACTTTGCTCATTGTCTTTTATTCTCCTTCCATGAGAAATACAGCTTTGGTACTCAAGCTAAGGTGTTGTCCCTGGAAAAACAAGGGGGTGAGGAAAAATTATTTTGGCTGGCAGGCCACCGATACCATGGCAGGTCGTAGCAGTCGTTCCTTCAGCAGGTAGCCCTTCTGGAACTCCTGGGCGATGGTGTTGGGTGGCTGGTCGGCGGTCTCCACCTGGCTCATGGCCTGATGGAAGGCCGGGTCGAACAGAGTGCCGCAACTTCCCTCCACGGCGCAGACGCCGTACTTCTTGAGGGCGGTCATCAGCAGGCCGTGGGTCATGCGGACCCCTTCCACCAACGCCGGCAGGCCCTCCTCATTGGCGTGTTCCAAGGCACGCTCCAGATTGTCCACCACCGGCAGGATCTCCTCGATGATCGACTTGACGCCGTAATTAAGCAGCTCTTCCTTTTCACGGGAGGCGCGCTTTTTGTAATTTTCCAGATCGGCCCGTTCGCGCAGGAGTTTATTCCAGTTTTCGCTGGCCTCCTGTTCCTTTGCGCAGAGTGCCTCTTCGAGCTGGCTGATTCGCTCGTCCGGGGTCAGTTCGGTCTGTGGTTGCTCTTCAACGGCTTCCGTTTGGTGCTGTGTCTCTTCCATGATGGACTATCTTCCTTCTCTCTTCGTTGTGGAGTCATACGTTGCCTATTCGTTGGTCAACAGGCGGCTTACCAGGCGGGCGGTGTAGTCGACGATCGGTATCACGCTTGAATAGCCCATGCGGGTCGGTCCGATCACCCCCAAAAGCCCGATGGTGTCGTTGCCGGTCAGATAGGTTGAGGTGATCAGGCTCATGCCGGCCATCTGTTTCAGAGGGGTCTCGGCGCCAATAAAAATCTGAACGCCATCGGCCAGCATACAGCGTCCCAAGAGTTCAACCAGGCGCCCCTTTTCCTCAAAGGCCTCGAAGATCTCCCGCATCCTGCCCAGATCGGTAAAGTCAGGTTGGTCGAGGATCCGGGACTGGCCGGCGATGAAGACATCTTGGTCAGTATCGGGCAGGGCCTGCTGGGAAAGTGATAAGGCCTTGGTCATCAGCTGGTCGTAACGGCTCTTTTCCGATTGTATCTCGGCCACGATCTTTTGCTGGACTTGCTCAATGGTGAGTCCCTCCAGCATGCTGTTCAGATAGTTGGCCATCCGCGCCAGTTCATCGCCGGAAAATTCCTGCTCAGTCTCGATAATCCGGTTCTGCACCGCCCCGTTACGGGATACCAGGATTGCCAGAAGCTTATGGGTACCCAGCTTGACAAACTCGATTTGACGGAACAGCGCGCTGGTAAAACGGGGCGCCACTACAATACCGGTGTAGTTGGAGAGGGAGGAAAGGGTGCGGCTGGTTTCGCGGAGCAAATCGGTCAGGTTGCTGCCGGTCTCACGGTATCGTTTCAGTATCTCCTTTTTTTCCTGAGACGTTATGGGGCGCAACGATACGAGAGAGTCCACATAGAAGCGGAGCCCTTTTTCGGTGGGGACCCTGCCGGCTGAGGTGTGGGGGGAGGTCAGAAGTCCCAGTTCTTCCAGGCTTGCCATCACATTGCGAACCGTGGCCGACGAGAGTGACATGGCGTGACGTCGCGCCACAGCACTGCTCCCCACCGGCTCGGCAGTGGCGATATAGTCCTCGACAATCGCCTCGAGTATCTGTCTGCTCCGTTGTGACAGGGTCAGGTCTACCACTACTCCCCCCGCTAGTTTAGCACTCTGTTGGCATGAGTGCTAGCAGCGCACAAGGTAATCAGCCCCCCTTCGTTTGTCAAGGCCATAGTACTCCACGGGACGACTTCGTCTTGGGCAAATGGCTTGCCTGCAGCGGCCAAAATCTATAGAGTAATGGTATTAGATGCTTTTATCGAACAAGCGGTGGGGTGATCCAGGGTGTCATGGCGGGCAATCGGCATATTTGATTCAGGGGTCGGAGGGCTTACGGTGTTGCGGGCGCTGGTGCGGGCCCTGCCTCAGGAGGATACCATCTACTTTGGCGATACGGCCCGGGTGCCGTATGGGACCAAGTCGCCGGATACGGTAATCCGTTATGCGCACGAAATCGCCACGTTTTTGATGACGCATGATATCAAGCTCCTTGTGGTGGCCTGCAACACCGCCTCGGCGGTTGCACTGCCTTCCTTGCGGCGATTGCTGCCGATCCCGGTGGTGGGTGTGATTGAGCCGGGTGCCCGCCGGGCGGTGGAGGTAACTCGCAGTGGCGTCGTGGGGGTGATCGGTACGGCCGGCACGATCCGCAGCTCGGCCTACTCCCGGGCCATCAAGCGGCTGAACCCGGATATATCTGTTCTGGCGAAACCCTGCCCGCTGTTTGTCCCCCTCGCCGAGGAGGGGTGGATAGATAACGATATCGCCCGCCTGACCGCTCACCAGTATCTTGATGAACTGCGTGATGCCGGGGTGGATTCATTGGTGCTGGGGTGTACGCACTATCCCCTGCTGAAGAAGATTATCGCGGAGGTCATGGGGCCACAGGTGGCATTGGTAGATTCGGCCGAAGAAACTGCGCGTACCGTAGCCTCTATACTGCAGGATAAAAAACTGTTGCGGCCTGCAGTTGAACAGGGCAATCACCACTCCTACGTGACCGATGTACCCGCCGGTTTCATCAGGATTGGCAACCGGTTTCTGGGCGCCAGGTTGGGGGATGTCTATCAGGTCTCTCTGGATGACTGCCGTATTGCCGTTCCTAGAGGACAGGAACCATGAAACAGCCACGGCGAGTAGGTATCGACCTGTTGGTTCCGTTTTTGTTGGTGGCCCTGGTATTCGGCGGTCTTTTTTGGCAGAAGTATCGTGAAGCCGGGCAGTTGCCGCTATCTCCACCTGGCAGCCAGAGTGAGGCAGCCTCGCAAAAGGTTATCCTGCTGTACGCCAATGATCAAGGGCAGTTGGCCCCTGAAGCGAGAGAGGTTGAACGCTGTGCAGACCGGGTCACCTGTCTCCGCGCCTTGCTGGAGGAGCTGTTCAGTGGTCCGATCTCCAACCTTCACAACATCTTTCCAGAGTGGAGCGCTATCAATGAGGTACGTATTGATGGCGATCTTGCGACCGTCGATCTTGGCGCCGATTTTGTTGAGGGGCTGCCTTCGGGTAGTTCGGCCGAGATGTTGTCAGTGTATGGCATTGTCAATACCATTTGTCTGAATCTCCCCGAGATTAAGTGGGTACAGATAAGCATTAACGGTAATCATCAGGTGCATCTGCGCCATTTGGACTTGTCGCACCCGTTGGCGCCTGATCATGCCTTGGAGCTTGAGTCACGGCAGAAGGGTCTGAGAGACGACGACTGATCTGGGGTTCTGGCGCGATACAGCGTTTTGCGGGGAGACTGTCATGCTGCTCGGGTATAACCATAACATCACCTATAAGGGAGAAGTCTTTCACGTTCAAACCGAGGACAGTGGGATACAAAATCCCCATGTTATCACCCTGTTGTATCGCGATGGGGTCATTCTCTGCTCCAAGAAAACAAGTTATGCCGACATCCTCAAGATCGACACCCTGGAGGTGGTGGTTGAGGAGTTGATGAAGGAACAGCACAAGGAGATGATGCGGCGTCTTAAAAGTGGTGAATTTGACGATCGGGCTTTTTCTGGCGGCCGCAAAACCGAGCCGCTCACTGAGTTGAAGGATGAAATTCTTCCTGCTGAACCGTCTTCCTTGGTACCTACAGTAACATCGAATAGCGTAGCTCTTCTCTTTCAGGAACCGGTTCAATCAACAGGAGATGGCGGACAGTTGAAGACAGGTGAGCGGGAGACGTCGGGACAGAACAAGGACGAGGCATCCAGCCTGGATGCCGCTATTCTCAATTTTTTTGGAGCTTCAAAATAGCGTTCCGTGCGCCTCTGGCACCAAAAAATTATTGACAAGCTACAGCTGGTTTTGTTATAAATTTTATCTCTTCACGCGGGAATAACTCAGTGGTAGAGTGCAACCTTGCCAAGGTTGAAGTCGCGGGTTCGAATCCCGTTTCCCGCTCCATTAAAAAGATAAAGGGATTAAGTAGTTAGGTTGACTGATCCCCAGACCGTACCCGGTACCGTACCCAAACGTTGCCGGGTTTTTCTTTTTTCGGGTGTAGCGCGCAAAATGCTTTGGAAGTAATTGTGTGCGGTTTGGAAGTAAGGAGGTTTACTCAACGGGGGGTGTGAAGGGGTATTTAAAACCCTCTTTACACCCCCTTATTTTTACCAGTTTTTGATGACCAATTCTTGCCTGTTTTGTCCCCTAACTCATAGGTGACTTTCCCCGTATCCTTGAGCATGCAGACGGTGTGCATCCCCAAGGCCTTTATCCGCCTGATGGTGGCAGGAAAGGCGAACCAACTGTCAAGGAGCAGATGTCTTGCCCCGGTT
>JAJYCS010000051.1 GCA_021778115.1 Deltaproteobacteria bacterium | reverse complement strand
TGCCGTCGCCGATTTTCTCACGCGCCGTTGGCCCGCTGCACGATCCCGGCAACGTCCAGCACCAGGGCGACGCGGCCGTCCCCCATGATGGTTCCCCCCGAGATCTCCTGCACCTTGGGGGTGGCGAAGCCCAGATTTTTCAGCACCACCTGCTGTTCCCCCAGCAGTTCATCCACCAGCAGGCCGTACTTGCGGTTCATATACTGGGTCACCACCACCGTTGCCTCCCAGGGGTGCTGCCGCGCATCCGGTATGGCCAGGGTCCGGTTGAGCCGGAGCAGCGGGATGTACTCGCCCCTGACGTTCAGCACCTCCCCCTGTTCCTCCACGGTATGCAGTACCGTCCGGGTCGGGCGGAGCGATTCGATGACCGAGGTGATCGGGATGATGTAGACCTCGGCGCCGATACGGGCGGCAAGGCCGTCGATGATCGCCAGGGTCAGGGGGAGCCTGATGGCGATGGTGGTCCCCTGCCCCGTGCGGGTTCTGAGCTGCACCGTCCCTTTCAGTTCCTCGATATTCCGTTTGACCACATCCATGCCGACCCCGCGGCCGGATATGTCGGTGATCCGGTCGGCGGTCGAGAAGCCGGGCAGGAAGATCAGGTTGCAGACCTCTTCATCCGATAACCCCGCCTCACTGGTGATGACGCCGTTTGCCAGGGCCTTGGCGAGGATCTTCTCCCGGTCAAGCCCCCTGCCGTCGTCCTCAACCTCGATGTAGACGGCGTCCCCCAGCTGATAGGCCCGGAGAAATACGGTTGACCTGGCCGGCTTGCCGGCCGCAAGGCGCTCCTCGGTGGGCTCGATGCCGTGGTCGACGGCGTTGCGGATCAGGTGCACCAGGGGATCGGTCACCTTTTCCAGCACCCCCTTGTCCAGCTCGGTCTCTTCACCGCTGATGACCAGTTCGATCTCTTTCCCCTTGCTGGTGGAGAGCTCCCGGATAAGACGGGAGAAACGCTGGAACACCTCCCCCACCGGCAGCATCCGCAACGCCATGGTCCCTTCCTGAATCTCCTTGCCGATCCGCTGCAGCTGGGAGAAGAGGCGGTCGGTCTGCTCGGAGGCGCTGTCCCGTTCATCTGCCCCATCCCCCCGCTGCCGGTCGGTCATCACCTGCTGGAACATGGAGTGGACGATCACCATCTCACCCACCAGGTTCACCAGATGGTCCAGTTTGTTCAGATCGACCCGGATACTGGAGCTGACCGTCTTCCTGAAGGTCTCGGCCTTCTGTACCCCCTGCTTTTCCAGGGCGTTGCTGATCTCGTCCGGGGTGGTCTTCCCCTGGGCCACCAGGATCTCACCCAGCTTCTGCTGCCTGCTCAGGGCCTGCCTGATGTCATCGCTGCTGACGACCCCCTCCTCGGTCAGGATCTTCCCCAGCAGCGGGAGTTCCTGCTGGGGGGTCAGCAGCGGGGTGATCACCAGGCCGGAATCGTCGGCGACAAAGATGAAGACGTCGCGGATGGCCGACTCATCGGCTGTGGTACGCAGGGTGAGTACCCAGGAGAGGTAGAGGGTCTCCGGATCGAGGTCGGAGAGGGGGGGGAGGGCGTCGGTACGGGCATGGATCGATTCGATGCACCCCAGCTCGGCCAGTTCGGCCAGCAGTCTGGCCGGATCGCCCCCCTGGCGGAACAGGTCCGGCGATGGGGTGAAGGTGATCTGGAAGAGGCGCCCCGGTTCTGCGGGTGACGCCGGCGCCTCTTCTGCAGACTCGGCCGCGGCCTCCGCCGGGTGGCCCTGGAGCCCCCGGATCCGTTCCATCAGCGGTTCACAACGGGCGGCGTCGAAGGCGGTATGTTCACCCACGGCGGCGATCATCTCTTTGATCAGGTCCACCGCCTCCAGGAGGGCGCTGATCATCTCACGGGTCAGGGTCAGGTCGCGGTTGCGCAGGTCGTCGAGGAGTTCCTCCATGACGTGGGTGAACCGGGAGATATCGGGGAGTCCCACCGTGCCGCTGGAGCCTTTGATGGTATGGGCGGAGCGGAAGATCTCGTTTAGCAGCTCAGCATCGTCGGGAGCGCGTTCCAGCCGTAGCAGACCGGTCTCCAGGTTTTCCAGATGCTCTCCGGCCTCCTCAACGAAGACCGCGTGAAATCGGGTCAGATCCATGGCACCTCCACGATGGCGCGCCGCGGGTAACGGTATGACGGCCCGTCCGGCCTGACGGTCACAGGCGGATCCCGAGGGCGGTAAGCTGGTCGCGGAGCGATGCGGGGCAGGCGCAGGTCAACGCCCCGCCGTTACCGGCCGCATCACGTTGGGCCGCCAGCAGGAGCTGGGCTGCGGCGGTATCCACCCGGTCCACCGCGGTCAGGTCCAACTCCAGCTCTGTGGCGCTCATGAGCGCCTGCTGCAGGCTGCTGCGGAGCTCCGCAGCAGTGGAGATGGTCAGTTCACCGGTCAGACTGAGGACGTGCTGCATGGCGGTGACTCCGTGGCGGCGACAGGATAAAATTCCATTGGACAAAACATGTTTTATTGTGACTAAATAGTATATCTGTCTGATATTATGTGGTTTTAATTATTGACTTGACTGCCACAGTATTGCATAAAAAAATAAACTGTCAACAGTCGGTAAATTAAAAAAATCAAGATTGCTTGAACGGGCGGTATCAGATACCGACAGGAGGGGGGCGGCGCCGATGCAGACCGGCCGGAAGGTCATCCTGCTTACCATGCTGCTCTTTGCCGTCTCCGTGGCGGCGGCCGGGCTCTATACCCTGCATTCCATCCGGGTTGAGGCCTACCATCAGGCCGGTCTGGATCTGGAACGCCGCCTGCAGACCTTCTGGGAGCTGGCCGTCGCCAAGGGGGCGTTTCTGGACCGCTATAACCATCTGCTGCTCGCTCTGTTGGGACCGGTGGCCTTCCTGTCGGCGGTCTCCGTGATCCTCTATCTCGCATTCCGGTAGCATCAGCGCCGAGACGCCGCCGGACAGCGGTGCCCGTTTCACCATCACCCTGCCGCGGGAGCAACTGGCAAACTGCGACTTGTGATTGCCGAAAACCCTGCTATAGTGCACACATGACCCCGGCAACGACCCCCTATACCCTCCTGCTTCGACAGTGCGCACCCCTCCTGACACCGATGACACTGATGCTGGCGGCGTTCTGCGGTCTGCTGCTCCTCTGCTTTCTGCTGGGACGCCGCCGTCTGGTGCAGCAGACCGATCATTTCCGCAATCTGGCCGAGTCCACCTTTGAGGCGATCGTGCTCTCCCGGGACGGCATCATCTGCGACTGCAACGAGCTGGCCGAAGAGATGAGCGGCTACAGCCGGGCAGAGTTGCTGGGCCGCTCCCTGTTCGACCTGCTGGACCCCTCGTTTCATCAGCTGATCCGTGAGCATGTGGCCAGCGGGTATGATCAGCCCTACGAGATCGCCGGGATACGCAAGGACGGTTGCCGGGTGCTGCTGGAGGCGAGGGGGAAGAGCTTCAGGAGCAGCGGTCACCTGATGCGGGCCTCCTGTCTGCGGGATATTACGGAACGGAAACGGGAGGAGTCGCTGCTGCGCAAGCTTTCGGCCGCCGTGGAACACAGTCCTGCCTCCATCGTGATCACCGACCTGCAGGGCGCCATCGAATACGCAAACCCGGCCTTCACCCGGATGACCGGCTACGGGGCTGACGAGGTGCGGGGAGAGAATCCGCGTATCCTGAAGGCCGGCGATCAGGCGGCGGCGTTTTACGCGGAACTCTGGCAGACCCTGCTGCGGGGGGAGGAGTGGCGCGGCGAGTTCCATAACAAGCGGAAGGACGGTACCCTGTTCTGGGAGATGGCCTCCATCTCGCCGATCCTCGATACCGCGGGACAGATTACCCATTTTGTCGCGGTGAAGGAGAACATCACCGAGCGGAAGGAACTGCAGGAGCGCCTGGAACAGCTGGCCCAGTTCGATATGCTGACCGGTCTCCCCAACCGGCGGATGCTGTTTGACCGGCTTGCCCAGGCGGTGGCCCTGGCCGGTCGGAGCGGCCAGCGGTTCGCCCTCCTCTTTATCGATCTGGACGGCTTCAAGCGGATCAACGACACCCATGGCCACGAGGCCGGTGACCGGGTGCTGAAGAACGTGGCGGCGCGTCTTTCCGCCTGCCTGCGGATCTCCGATACCGCCGGCCGGATCGGGGGGGATGAGTTCATCGTGTTGTTGGGTACCTTGAGCCGTTACCGCGACGCCGGGCAGGTTGCGGAAAAGATCCTTGCCGCCCTGCGCCGTCCCATCTCCCTGCCTGACGGCGCCAGGGACTGCATCGGCTGCAGTATCGGCATCAGCATCTTTCCGGAGGATGCCCGGGATGGTGACAGCCTGCTGGCCGCCGCCGATGAGGTGATGTATCAGATGAAGCAGACGGGGAAGGGGGGGTATCGGTTCTACCAGCCACCCCCCGTCAACGGGGCCGCCGTTGCGGTGGCATCGGGCGGACCAGCATAGGGACCACACAGAAGGAGTTGCCTGCCATGGCGAGGATTCTGCATGTCGACGATTCATCCTTTTCCCGGCTTCAGATCGGCAAGGTGCTGAAGGGGGCGGGACACGAACTGCTCCAGGCCGATAACGGCCGGACCGGCCTGTTGGCGGTGCAGGAGCAGACGCCGGACCTGATCATCACCGACATCCTGATGCCGGAGATGGACGGTATCGCCTTTCTGGAGGCGCTGCGGGACCAGGGGAACCGGATTCCGGTGCTGGTGGTGACCGCCGATGTGCAGCACGATACCCGGAGCGCCTGTCTCTCTCTGGGGGCCGTTGCCCTGCTCAACAAACCGCCCCGGGACGATGCGTTGCTGTCTGCGGTTGACCGGGCCCTTGGCCGGGGAGGTGCCTGACCCATGGTGAGACTCTCCGACGATCTGCTGGATGCCCTGCGGGAAGTGATCAACATCGGTGTGGGCAAGGCTGCCGGCACGCTGAACGAGCTTTTGGGGCACCATATCCTGCTTGAGGTGCCCCAGGTGGTGGTGCTGGGACCTGACGAGATGGCGGCTCACCTCTGTCAGCGCCCCGATGAGACGGTATCCCTGGTGGTGCTGCAGTTCAGCGGCCAGTTCAGCGGCCTTTCCACCCTGATGTTCACCTCGGACAGCGCCTCCAAGCTGGTGGATCTGCTGGTGGGTGAAGAGACGCCGGTGGACGAGCTGGATGTCATCAAGACCGGCACCCTGACCGAGGTGGGCAATATCCTGCTGAACGCGGTGATGGGCTCCATCGGCAACCTGCTGGGTTCCCGGCTCTCCTACACCATCCCCACCTACCAGGAAGGGGCTTTGGGGCAGCTCTTGCAGCCGATCATCCGTCAGGAGAGCGCCGCCCTGGAGGTGACCACCCGCTTCACCGTGCAGAGCCGTCAGATCACCGGCGAGTTTCTGCTGCTGTTTGAGGTGCTCTCCTTCGACACCTTCGTGGCCGCCCTGGAAACGGCCCTGCAGGGCTAGACGGGCGTTTCGACATGGAACCGCTATCCGACTCCCTGCTACTCCTGGATGCTGTGCCGATCGGCGTCCTGGTGCTGTCCGAACAGCTGTTGATCAGGTGCTGGAACCGGATCCTGGCCGACTGGACCGGCGTCTCGTCTGAGCAGGCCGTTGGGCGGCCGGTGGCCGAGCTGGCGCCGCAACTGACCACCCCTCGCTACCTCTCCCGGATCAGGCCGGTCTTTGCCGGCGGTCCGCCGGTGTTGTTCTCCCCTCAGCTGCATCCCCACCTGATCCCCTGCAACCGTCCCGATGGGGCGCCCCGTATCCAGCAGACCACCGTCACGCCGCTCTCCCTGGACGGGACCACCCATGCCCTGCTGGCGGTGCAGGATGTTACCGATCTGGTGCTGACCGCCCGGGAGAGCCGCCAGCTGCACCAGCAGGCCCTGGACGAGATCCGGCGCCGTGAAGAGGCGGAAGAGGCGCTGCAGGCCGGCGCCCAGCGGCTGCGGGCCATTGTGGAGAATACGGTGGAGGCGATCATCGTGATCAATCAGCGGGGGGTGATCGAGGAGTTCAACCCGGCGGCCGAGCGGATCTTCGGGTACAGGGCCCTGGAGGTGATCGGGGCCAATGTGCGGATGTTGATGCCGGAGCCGTACCGTGCCGAACATGACGGTTACCTGGAGCGGTATCTGACCGGCGGTGCGAGCCATATCATCGGGGTGGGGCGGGAGGTGACCGGCCGGCACAAGGATGGGGGCACCTTCCCACTGCACCTGGCGGTGGGGCGTATGGCGCTGGGTGACGGGGTCGCCTTTGTCGGGGTGCTGCACGACATCACCGACCAGAAACGGCTGGAGGAACATCTGCGGGCCCTCTCGATGCGGGATGGACTGACCGGTATCTACAACCGCCGCACCTTTGACGAGGCGTTGGAGCGGGAGTGGCGTCGGGCGTTGCGGCAGGGGCAGCCGCTGGGGCTCGTCATGCTGGATATCGACTTTTTCAAGCGATTTAACGACAGCCGGGGGCATCAGGCCGGCGACGCCTGCCTCAAGGCGGTGGCTCAGAGCGTTGCCTCGGCCGTCTATCGGCCGGCCGATCTGGCAGCTCGATATGGCGGCGAGGAGTTTGTGGCGCTGCTCCCGGAGACCGGCCCGGAGGAGGCGGCCCGGATTGCCGAGCGGATTCGTCAAGGGGTGGAGCTTCTGGCCATCCCCCACGGCGCGTCCGACGTGGCACCGCAGGTGACGGTCAGTCTCGGCACGGCCAGTATCAGACCCCGTGCGGACCAGGATGCGGCGCAGTTGGTGAACCTGGCGGATCAGGCGCTTTACGGGGCCAAATCAAATGGCCGCAACCGGGTTGTGGCGGCCCCCGCCGTCCCGTCTCCGGGAGGAGCGGTTACGGGTTAAGCCGCTTCAGCAGCCAGGCCATGTTCACCCCCAGGTCACGCATGGTCTTCAACCCCTCCTCATCACCCTCCACCTCGCCGCTATTCCGGCCGATGCCGATGTTCCAGTAGCTGGAACCGACGACGATCATCTGGCCGATGGTGAAGAAGTGGTTGATGGTGTCGAAGACATGGATCCCCCCGGCCCGGCGCACCGCCACCACCCCGGCCCCCACCTTCCGCTTGTACATATCGTTGTTGGCCCGTCCCACCATGCCGCTGCGGTCGATAAGCGCCTTCGCCTCCGGGGTGATCCCGCCAAAGTAGGTGGGGGAGCCGATGATGATCCCATCCGCCCCGTCCATCTTTGCGATGCATTCGTTGGCGATATCGTCGTCCAGGGCGCAGCGCCGGTCTCTGCGGGCAAAGCACTGGTAGCAGGCGGTGCAGCCATGGATCGGCCGGCCTGCCAGCTGCAGCAGTTCGGTCTCGATCCCCTCCCGGGTCAGTTCCTCAAAGGCCAGGTTGATCAGCCTGGCGGTGTTGCCGTCCTTGCGGGCGGAACCGTTGAATGCGATCACCTTCATGGGCGCACCTCCTTCGGACAGGTCGCCACCTTGCCCAGCATCCAGGCGATAACAGCCAATCCCAGCACCAGCGTTACCAGAAACAGCACCAGGGGCGACCACTGCACCTGGCTTGTGACCGGCACCTTGTCCAGCGAGAAATAGGGGGCAAGGGCGCCGGTGCGGACCGTGTCACGCATGAAGGCCATCACGTAGAGCAGGGGCAGGGTCAACCCGGCCGCCAGCCCCACCTGGTGCCTGAAGCCGGCCATCAGTGCGGCCAGGGCCATGAACAGCCCGACGCCCAAAAGGGCCGTGGCGCTCCCGCTCCCCCCCATGAAGAGGCGAAGGACCGCCGGCGACAGCGTCGTCAGAAACCAGAGCCCTACCACGACCTGCAGCAGCGAGAGCCAGGAGAACAGTCCCATCCCGAGCCTGACCCCGGCGTCAGCGGTCTCGGGATCGCCCTTCAGGGCGATTCTGGCGTAGAGGGCCACACAGAGTCCTCCCACCGCCAGGGCGCCGGTCATCATATGGAGATAGCGGGGAAGCAGGGTCGGGTCGGCCAGGTTCAGCAGGGCGCCCCCCGGGGTGGTGAACCAGCGTCCCCAGCCGGCCGGGGCGATCATCATGGTCATGTTGTTGCTGAAGATGAAGCCGACGGTAAGCAGGAGCGCCAGCACCGCCAGCAGGACGAACATGGCACCGTTGCCCAGTTGCCTGAATCTGAAGTCGTAGAGGTAGAGCAGGTAGTAGGCGATGATCACCAGCGGTATCACCGCCAGCCAGAAGAGCCCCATCAGGATGGTACTGGTGTAGAACAGATTGCCGTACAGCACGTTCAGGAACAGAAGCGGCGCCACCCCCAGGTTGACGGTGAAGGCCACCAGAAACGGCAGCGCCTTGGCCAGCTCATGGGATAACCGGCGATAGGGCGGTCCCGGCAGCAGGTGGGCAGCCAGGGCGGCGAGGGAGGTCCCCACCAGGGCGTTCATGGCCAGCAGGTGCAGCGGAAAGGTCAGCATCAGCAGGAACTGGAACCAGCCCCACGGCAGGGTGAGGGGATCGGCGGCAGGGATCAGGGTCGCGGGATTCATTGTGCACCTCCGGTCTGTTGCGCCAGATAATCGGCAACGGCATCCTTTTCAGCGGCAGTGCCGCCATAGTCCGGCATGGCCGGGTTTAAGGCCGACAGCTTGTCCAGGGCGGTCCTGATCTTGGCCCGCGGCCATCCCTGCAGGGCCGGTTTGATCTGGTCGAGGCCGTGGCAGGCGGTGCAGTTGTCGGCAAACAGGCCCGCTCCCTTGGCGGCGGCGGGCGCTGCCGGGGCCGGTTGGGCGGCGGTCTGCGGCCGGGGATGGTTCAGGGAGACCAGGTAGCCGGCCAGGGCATCCTTGTCCACCGGCGGTCCGGTGTAGTCAGGCATGGCCGGGTTCAAGGACGGCAGGCGGTCCAGGCCGGTCCGGATCTTCTCCTGGGTCCAGCCGGCCAAGATCGGTTTCAGGATGTCGGCGCCGTGGCAGGCGGCGCAGTTGGCCTCGAACAGCTCTTTGCCGTGGTCCCCTCCGGCACCGGCTGCCTCGGTAAGCGGCTTGTGGTTGAGCCCGCCGGCGATGTAGGCGGCTAGTGCCTGCAGCTCCGCATCGGTGCCGGCGAAGGGGGGCATGAAGTAACGTTTGTCGTGGATGGTGGCCAGATAGCCGCGCAGGGCGGTGAAGCTCATGTTTCGGGTGCGGGCGATGATGTCGTTATTGAATCCGCCGATGGTGTGACAGGCGAAGCATTGGTGCAGGAACAGCTCCCGTCCGGCCTCCAGACGGTTTGCAGGCGTTACTTCCTTGTTCTGCACCCACCGGGCGTTCTGCAGAAAGCCCTCCTGATCGATCCGCGAGACCTCGCTGACCGGCAGGCCGTTTGAGTACATCACGCCGTTTATGACAAAGGGGCGCCGTGCCGCCTCGCGGGTCCATTCAAAGGCGCCCAGATACCCCATGGCGGTGATCATCACCAGCGCCGTCAGCACCCTGGTGCGCGCCTTGGGGCTGAGGAGGATCAGGGCGATCAGCAGCCCGGACAGAAGCGCCAGGGAGAAGGCCCCTGTCGTGCTGGCCCGGGCGATGGTGGGGGAGGCGCCGTGGACCAGCCTGGCGGCCGGGGCCGGCAGCACCGAGAGGTACCACCAGCCGGCCGGCAGGGAGAGGATGAGGGAGGCCAGGGCCCAGATGCCGGAATAACGGATCATCCGATGCCGCAGCGCCGCGTCTTCGATGAAGGTGGCGGTGAGGAAGCCGTAGCAGCCGGCCAGCATGAAACTCATGAAGCTGCGGAAGAACAGGGCGGGCCAGAAGGTGGGGTTGAAGAACCCGGACCAGAAGTCGTGCGTGCTGATCCAGTCGCCGGGGGTCAACATGAAGTCGATGATGCCGTTGATCAGAAACAGGCTGAGCCAGGCGGCGCCAAAGTAGATCCAGCCGATGAGCTGATGGTTGCGGTCATCCATCCGGCCGAAGGTGTAAAAGTAGATGAACAGGGCCACAATCTCCACCAGGAAGAAAACCCACTCCGTGGCCCAGCCGAAGACGAAGGTGTGGATCAGGAGCGAGGTGGCCGCCGGGTTGATCAGGGAGATCACAAACCAGATCGCCACCCCGGTGAGCCCCCCGAAGACCATGGTCAACAACATGAAAAACCGGGTGTGCTTCCTGACGAACGCCATGATCGCGGCGCTCTTCTCCCTAAGCGCCTTGCGTTCGGTCAGCACCAGGTAGAGACCGCCTCCCACGGCGAAGTGGGAGACAAAGACATGCACGATCGCCACCAGCGCGATCAGCAGGCCACCGCCAAAGGTGGGGACAAACCAGACCGGGTAGTTCATGCCGAGGTGCCTCCTTGTGCTGTTGGAACTGTCGTGAACGTCGCGTTAGCCCCTGTCGTCCCCTCCGGTGTGCTGGCTGCGGAGCAGGGCCGCGAACCGGTCGGCGGGGAGCGGCTCGCTGAAGAGGTAGCCCTGATACAGGTCACACCCCAGCGCCTGGAGGAAGACCCGTTGCCCTTCCTGCTCCACCCCCTCCGCCAGGAGCTTGATCCCCAGGCTGCGTCCCATCTGGACGATGGTTGTTGCAATTTTACCGTCGGTAAGGCCGTGTGGCAAGTCGTCCACAAACGATTTATCGATCTTGAGCAGGTCCAGCGGGAAGTGTTTCAGGTAGGCCAGGGATGAGTAGCCGGTGCCGAAATCATCCAGGGCCAGGCCGATTCCCAGGCGTTTCAGGGCGTGGAACAGGGTGATGATCTCCTGTTCCCGCTGCATGAGGGCCGATTCGGTCAGTTCCAGTTCCAGGTGAGCCGCAGGGTAGCCGGTGTCGGCCAGGATCTCCGCAACCTGCTCGGCCAGACCGGGCTGTCTGGTCTGTAACGGTGAGAGGTTCACCGCCAGGTGGAGCGGGGGGAGCCCCTCGTCCAGCCAGGCCCTGCCCTGGAGACAGACCTGGCGGAGGATCCAGGCCCCCATCGGGATGATGGCGCCGATCTCTTCGGCCAGCGGTATGAAGCGGGTCGGGCTGACCATCCCAAGGTTCGGGCTCGCCCAGCGCATGAGGGCCTCGGCGCCGACGATCCGTCCTGTGGCCAGGTCCACCTGGGGCTGGTAGTAGACCTGCAGTTCGTTGCGGGCAACGGCCTGCCGGAGATGGTTCCCCAGGTTGATCCGTTCCACGGCCCGGGCGGTCATCTCGTCGTTGAAATAGGCAAAGCGGGAGCGCCCCTGTTGCTTGGCCTGGAAGAGGGCCGCGTCGGCCTGCTGGAGCAGTTCGGGGGCGCTCTGGCCGTTGTCCGGGAAGAGGGAGATGCCGATACTGGCGCTTATCTGCAGATCAACGCCGTTTTCAAGGGTGAAGGGCTGTTGCAGGAGGGCGAGGACCTCGGTGGCAATAGTGGGTATCCGGTCCCGATGGTCAAGCCCCTCCAGCACCACCATGAACTCATCGCCGCCAAGGCGGGCCACCAGGTCGCTGGCCCGCATCCGTTCCCTGAGGCGTCGGGCCGCCAACTGCAGCAGGGTGTCGCCGGTCAGGTGTCCGAAGCTGTCGTTGATATCCTTGAAGTGATCCAGGTCGAGGCTGAGCAGCGCCACGAAACCGCTTCGGCGTCGGGTGAGCTCCAGGGCCTGGGCCAGGTGGTTGCTGAGCATCCTACGGTTGGGGAGATCGGTGAGGGGATCCCGCCACTCAAGGTATTCGATCTGCTGCCGGGACTGCTTGGTCTCACTGATATCGGTGGCCACGGCGATGTAGCGGGTGACGGCGCCGGATCCGTCTTTGACTGCGGCGATGGAGAGCAGTTCGGGGTAGATCTCGCCGTTTTTGCGCCGGTTCCAGATCTCCCCCTGCCATCTGCCGGACCCCAGGAGATCACGCCACAGCGTCTGGTAGAAGGAACGGTCGTGGCGGCCTGATTTGAGCAGGCGGGGTGTCCGGCCGATCACCTCATGGGGTTCAAAGCCGGTAATGGCGCAGAAGGCCTGATTCACGGAGATGAAGCGCACCTCGGTATCGGTGACGGCAATCCCCTCGTTGCTGTTGGCAAAGACCGTGGCGGCCAGTTCCAGCTGTTGGCGGTCGAGGTTGCGCAGACGTTCCCGTTCGGCGGCGTCCAGGGCGTAGGCCAGGCTGGCGGCAAGCTCGTCCAGCAGGCGCCGTTCCGACTCATGGGCCAGGATCTGGGGGTCTGCGGTGTACATCACCAGCAGGGCGGTGGTGGCCTGGAGGGGGCGGACCAGGTAGGTGGCGGTGGCGCAGAACGGTTTGTGTTGGTAGAAGTCGCAGCAGGTGTGACAGAGCTCCTGGGCACAGTTCGTCTCGTTGATCTCGGTGACGATCCGTCGCTCCACCTCGGGGTGGAGGCTGCCGTGGGCGGCCAGGAGGGTCAGGTCGATACCGGCGGCAACGGCCGGGACATAGCCACCCATGCCGTCAGGCAGGCCGATCCAGGCCATCACAAAGCTGTTATCGGCCACCAGACTGTCGCAGACCGCCTGAAACAGCTCGTGGGGCTCCGGGGTCCGGACGATAAGGCGGTTCACCTCGGAGAGGAGCCGGTACAGACGGGAGAGCCGGGCGTTCTCCTGCTCAAGCCGGTTCTCCCGGGTGACGATCCTGGCCGAGCCCACGGTGCCCAGCAGCTCACCGTCAGGGGCGTAGAGCGGGGCCTTGTAGACATCGAGGCAGACCAGCTCCCCCTTGACCATCCCGTATTCCTGGAACCGCATCGGCTGCCGGCTTGCCAGGGTGGTCTCATCGGATCGGGCGCAGAGGTCGCTGAAGCGGTACCAGTCGGGATTGTCGGGTCGCTCGGCCATGATCCGGGCTGCAAAGAGGTCGTGCAGCTTGCCGATCGGCTCGTCGGGGGTTTCGGGGAAGAGCAGTGTCTCGTTGTTGGCCTTGTTGGTGAAGAGGTAGCGGTGCTGCAGGTCCTTTGCCCAGATCAGGTCGGGGACGTTGTCGCAGATGTTCTGGAGCATGCTTGCGGTGGCCTGCTGCCGCGCCAGGAGGAGCTGCAGCTGCTCTTCTGCCTGCTTACGGACCCCCACCTCCTGCGCCAGCTCATCCGTCTGTTCCAGAAGTTGCCGGTGCTGTTGGTCAAGACGGCTCTGCAGGCAGGTAAAGGCGTCAATGAGGACCAGCAGTTCATGGGGGGGATGGCCCTCGATTGCGAAGGGGAGGTGGTCGGGCCGTTCCTCCTGGAGCTGTGCCAGGTAACCGGTGAAACGCAGCAGGGGGTTGGTGATGGAGCGCAGCACCCACCAGGAGAGGGCGATACCGATGAGGCCCAGGGTTATGATGACCGCGGTCAGCGCCATGATTGCCCGTTGGGCCGGGGCAAAGGCCTCTTGCTGGGCTATGGAGACCACCAGCAGCCAGGGGGCGCTGCGGAGGCGGCAGAAGCTGGTGATCAGCCCACGGCTGTGGCCTGTGGTGACCGCGCAGTCCCGCAGCCCCTCCAGGGCGCGGTCGAACTGCCGGTCTGCCCCTGGCGGGAGGTCATGGGCCAGGATCTTGGCCGGGTCGGGATGGGTGATGATCCTGCGGTTATGATCAACCAGGTAGAGGTACCCGGTTCTCCCGATCCGCTGCCGGGCGATGGCGCCGATGATGTTGCCGGTGGCGTCCAGACGGATGCCGCCGGAGAGGAGTCCGATGACCTCGCCGGAGCGGTCCCGGATCGGGGCGCTGAACAGCGCCACCGGGTGGTGGGGGGGGATGGCGGAACGGAGCGGCGGTGAGATGACCGGCGATCGGCCGGCCTCCATGGCGGCGTGCCGGAGGAGTCCGGTGAGACGCGGATCGAGGGGCGGTCGTCCCCCGTGCCGGGTGGCAAGCGCCACCAGGCGCCCCTCGCGGTCGGTGAGCAAGAGACCATCATCGAAGATCCGGGCGATGCCGACCCGGTTCTCCAGAAAGCGTTTGGCCAGGTCCGGGCGGTGCAGCGCCTCCGGCGGCGTCACCTCGGCCACAGCGGCCAGTTCCCCCATGGCGGTCTCCAGCTGGTTGTCGAGCCCGTTCCGGATGGTGGTGAGGAGCATCGCCTGCTGGCTGGTCAACTCCCTGGTGATATTCCATCGGAAAAAGGGGATCATGATCCCCAGCACGGCGGCGAGCAGCAGGAGGCCGATGGCCAGCATCAAGGCGGCGAGACGCCCCTTGATGCCGCTCTTCCGGTAGAGTGTGTGGAGGCGGCGCAGCATGGTCAGCACCCCTGGCGGCTGGTCATGGCCGGTCCGCCGTCCGTTTGAGCAGCAGCGAGTTCAGCACCACCGAGACCGATGAAAAGGCCATGGCCAGACCGGCGTATTCGGGCTTGAGCCGGATTCCCCAGCGGCTGAACAGGCCGGCCGCCACCGGGATGCCGACGATGTTGTAGCAGAGGGCCCAGAACAGGTTCTGTTTCACCTTGGTAAGGGTGGCGCGGCCAATGGTGATGGCCCGGACCGCATCCTGCAGGTCGTCGCGGATCAGGACGATATCGCCGGTCTCCCTGGCCACATCGGTCCCGCCGCCGATGGCGATTCCCACATCGGCCGCCGCGAGGGCGGGGGCGTCGTTGATGCCATCCCCCACCATCCCCACCCGCATCCCGTTGGCCTGATACTCCTTCACCAGATCCTGCTTGCGGCCGGGTACCACCTGCGCCTCGAAGCTGTCCACCCCGACCTGGGCGGCGACTGCAGCAGCCACATCCTGATGATCGCCGGTAATCATCACCGTGCGCAGGCCGAGCCGCCGCAGATCGGCTACCGCTTGGGGCGAGGTCGGTTTCAGGGTATCGCTGAAGGCGGCGATCCCCACCAGGGTGTGGGCCGCGGCCACGTAGATCAGCGATTTGCCGGTTGCCGCAAGTCGGGCCGCCTCGTCGTCCAACTGCCGGGTGGCTATCCCCTGGGCCTCCAGCAGCCGTTGGTTGCCCACTGTCAGGGAGAAACCGTTATAGCTGCAGGTAACGCCATGTCCTTCCTGTTCGTGGAAATCGCTCACCGCCCCCGGCGTGATTCCTGCGGCGGCAGCGGCGGCCGTTGCCGCCTGGGCCAGGGGGTGGCTTGAGGAACGCTCGGCGGCGGCCAGGCATTCAAGCAGCCGTTGGTCATCCACGCCGGGGGCGGTCACCAGATCGGTCATGGCCAACTGGCCGCTGGTGAGGGTGCCGGTCTTGTCCAGGAGGAGGATCTGGAGGCGGGCGATGGTCTCCAGTGCCGACCCCTTCTTCACCAGAATGCCCCGGGCAAGGGCCACCCCGCTGCCGACCATGATGGCCGTCGGGGTGGCCAGTCCCATGGCGCAGGGGCAGGCGATCACCACCACTGCCACACCGAAGGTGAAGGCGGTGACGAAGGGGACGTGGAGTAGCCAGAACCAGGAGATGAAGGTAACCAGGGAGAGGCCGATGACCGCCGGCACGAACCAGGCCGAGACCGCATCCGCAAACCGCTGGATCGGGGCCTTGTCGCCCTGGGCATCCCGCACCATCCGCACGATCTGCGACAGGAGCGTCTCTTCACCGATCCGGGTGGCACGTACCACCAGGCGGCCGTTTTTGTTGAGGGTGGCGCCGGTGACGCTGTCGCCTGCCTGTTTGGTGACCGGCATCGATTCGCCGGTGACCATCGCCTCGTCTACACTGGAGCTCCCCTCCAGTACCTCGCCGTCCACCGGGATGGTCTCGCCGGGGCGCACTGCCAGCAGATCGCCCACCCGCACCACCGAGGCCGGCACCTCTTTTTCGCCCTCTGCCGTTATCAGGCGGGCCTTGTCGGCCTGCAGGCGCAGCAGTTTTTTCAGCGCCTCGCCGGCCTTGCCCCGGGCCCGCGCCTCCAGGTATTTACCCAACCGGATGAAGGTGATCAGCCAGGCCGAGGTCTCGAAGAACACCTCGTGGTCGCCGCCCAAAAGGCCGAAGAAGGCCAGCACGGAATAGCCCCAGGCCGCTGTGGTCCCCAGTACCACCAGTACGTCCATGTTGCTGCTTTTGCTCTTCAGGGCCGACCAGGCCCCCCGGTAAAAGGCCAGGCCGGCGCTGAACTGGACCACGGTGGCCAGGATCAGGTTCAGCCAACCACTGCTGTGGTGGTGGTGCAGGGTCATGGTGGCCATGATCGGCAGCGAAAGCACCAGGGCACACAGGAACCAGTTGCGCTGGCTGGTCAGTTCCGCAGCTGTTGCGTCCTCGGCGGCGGTCAGCTTAAGGGGGGTGGACCCGGTGTGGTGGACGAGGGCAAAGATCTGTCCTTTGTCCAGTGTTGAGGGATCAAAACGGACAAAGCCGGTGCCGGCCGCCAGATTGACCACGGCGGTGGTGATGGCTTCGTGTGCCAGCAGTGCATTTTCCAGGCGTGCCACGAAGGAGGCGCAGTGCAGGCAGCTCAAGCCGAAGGTCAGTTCTCCCGGCGGTTCCGGGCGGATGACGCCGTATCCGTGGGACTGGACCTTTTCGTCGATGGCATCGCCGCTGATGGGCTATTCGTCGAACTGAACGGTCAGTTGTGCCATGGCAAAGTTGACGACCGCCGTA
>JAJYCS010000050.1 GCA_021778115.1 Deltaproteobacteria bacterium | reverse complement strand
CCTGCCGACGCAGCCACCAAAGGTGGTGATCCCCACGCCGGTATGAAGCCGATGCCGGTCCCCGCCGGCGTCCCTACCCAGACCGGGAAGGTTTTACAGGTGCTGGATGGCGGGGAGTATATCTACCTTGAAGTCCAGCATGCTGACGGCAAGAAGGTCTGGGTGGCCAGCCTGCCCCTCAAGGTTGTCAAGGGGGAAACGGTGAAGTATGCCGATGCGCCGGCCCTGCCCAACTTCCCCAGCAAGGTACTGAACCGCACCTTTGATGCCTTGGTGCTCTCTTCAGCCGTTGAGGTGGTGAAGTAGCTTCGCAGATCTGTTCGACGGTTGTGCACACACTGGCGGTGGCCCCTGGGCCGCCGCCTTTTTTGTCACGCTGTTTCCAGTGCCTGTAGGGCCTGGCAGTGGCGGGGGACCAGCTCCAGCAGTCGTTTATAACAGCTGACGGCCTGCTTTGGACGGCCAGTCTGTGTATAGAGTTCCGCCAGCAACAACCAGCCCCAGGGGTGATCCGGCTCATTGGCGGTGATCTCCCGATAGGCTGCCTCCGCCTGCTGCGTAGCCCCCCGCTGCAGGGCATGATCACCCGCCTGCATACTGCTGACGGCGCAGTAGCCGATCCGCTGTTGAACCGCCGCAATCGTCCGTCGATCCAACTCTGGAGCCAGGCCCGTTGCGCCCCTTAGGAGCTGTTTGACCTGCCGTGTGCCGTCAGGCCGTGCCAACAGCGCTTCCTCCCCGTTCGATGCAAAAAGTTGAGCAGGTACAATGCCGTGTTGCACCGCCGCATTGAAGAGCGCGGTCCCCGGATAGTAGGCCAGCGGCGCCACCTGCAGGTCGTGCGGGCGGATCCTCTGCAGGAGTGTGCGGGTTGCCTGGCGGTCTTCATTGGTCTCACCCGGTATGCCGGCAATCAGGAAGACTGAGAGCTGCAGACCAACCCGGTGCACTGCGTCGCAGGCCTGGATGACCTGCTCCGGAGTGATCCGTTTGCCTAACTCCCGGAGGATGCGCAGAGAGCCCGATTCAACCCCCAGTTGGACACATTCACACCCAGCCCGTTTCATCCAGGTCAGCACCTCATCGTCGACGGTCTCCACCCGGGTCTGACAGTTCCAGAAGATGTTGGCCCGTTGTTCGATCAGCAGCCGGCAGAGTTCCAGGGTGCGGCGGCGGTCTGCGGTGAAGGTGTCGTCACGGAGCGAGAGGTAGATAGTGCCAAACTGCTGGCGCTGAAAGAGGAACTCCGCGACCACTGAGGCGGGCGAGCGGGTGCGGACGGTCCGGCCCCAAAAGCGCGGTGAGGCGCAGAAATGGCAGGCTGAGGGACAGCCACGGGCGGTGCTGATGAACTGGGGCTGCAGGTCGAGATCAACCCCGATCGCCTCATGCAGATAGCTACAGGGATAGGGGAGACGGTCGAGTTCGGTGATTCTGGGACGGGGGTCGGTTCTGATGATCCGGTTGTCCTCCCGCAGGACCAGGCCGGGCACCTCCCGTAGCGAGGCATGGTCCTGCATCGCCTGCAGCAGCTCCAACAGGGTCTCCTCCCCTTCACCGGCCACGATCAGGTCAACCTCGGGGTGTTCGGTCAGGATCTCATCAGCCTGATGGGTGGCGTGGGCGCCGCCCAAGACCACCTGACAGGCCGGCATCACCTCTTTGATCAAGCGCGCCAGCTCCAGGGTGATCTGCCGGTTGTGGGTCCACTGTGAGAGGCCGGCCAAGCGGGGGCGGCACTGTTCGAACAGGGAGCGCAGCTGAGCAGGCCCCCACCCCGATAGGTTCGCCAGCCGGACCTGATGGCCGTTGGCCCGCAGGACGGCGTGGAGCGAACAAAGGCCGATCGGCAGTAGATCGGTAAAGGTATCGGTGGTGGAGGAGCGCCCCGTGCTGCCGGAATGGTAGGCGAGCAGGGTGGTCATCGTTGCGGGAGGATAAAAAAATCCGGACTCATGAGCGAGTCCGGATCGGTTGCTGTAAGCAGGGGCATGTCTAGTTGAGGCTTGCTTCCGGCATACCCAACCCCATATGGTCGTTGGTGGCGGAATCGGTATCCTGCTCGTCCGTGGCCCCCACCAGAAGGCTGTCAAGATCGAGGGGTGATGAGGCTACCTTGTCGAAACGCCTGGCGCCCAGATAGCGGGAGAGGTAGTAGGGGGTATCCATGGAGGAGATTACCACGCGGTGGTCGCGGGACGACGCATGGATCATCTTGCGGTTGCCCAGGTAGATGCCGACATGTGAGGCGTACGGGGCGTAGGTCCTGAAGAAGACCAGATCGCCGCGGCGTAGATCCCCCTGGGGGACAATATTGCCCACCTCGAACTGCTCGCGGGCTGTCCGGGGGAGTCTGACATCGAGTAGTCTGAATACCTGCTGGGTGAAGCTTGAACAGTCGAGGGCCCTGGGGCTGTTGCCGCCGAAGCGGTAGCGTGCACCGAGAAAGCTGAAGGCCGATTTTTGCAGGTTGGCAAACGATTTTGTCTGAGCCAGGTTCTTGGCAAGATCCACCGGTTTGTCGGCATCCGGGTCGATATCGGTCAGTTCGGCCAGGGTATCGTTCATCTCCTGTTCGTTTAGCAGGTCCTTGTTGACCAAGCGCAGCCGTTGATCGGGATCGGACGTAGCAGCAACCGAAGGATCGGTGCTGACGGGGTGTTTGGGGGCCAGGGCTAGCAGTTGTCCCGCCTTGATCTTGTTGCCTTTCAGCCCGTTCAGTCGCCGCAGGGTGACCATCTTGACACCGGTTTTGCGGGCGATCTTGGGCAGCGTGTCACCTTTGTGCACACGGTAGATGGCGACGTGTTCGGCCCGTTTTGCGCGGGCGCCCGTCCTGCTGGGTATGATGATGGAGTCACCCCTGGTCAGGCGACTGCTGCTGAGGGAGTTAACCGCCTTCAGTTCGCTGACCGTGACGTGGTATTTGCGGGCAATGCTCTGGAGCGTTTCGCTGGGGCGTGAGACGACATGGGTCTTTGAGGCAAACGCGGAGAGCGGAAGGGATAGCAGCAGAAGGCACACGGCGATTATCAGATGTACGGTATGCTTCACGGTTCCTCCTTTCCGTGTGTTTCAGAATGCAAAACGATAGTTTGCCTAATACAACAGAAGTTGCCTTTCTGTCAAGTAAAAATCGGATTTTTGCAATGCATTAAGCATGCCTAATGCTGGGTGGGCTCTGACTATTTTTTGTGCGGTACGCTGCGGATGGTGATCTTAACGCTGGTCGGCTCAACCCCGATAACGGCCAGTCCGGCAGGCGCCCGAACCAGTGAGGGGGTGATCCGGAGGGTATTCTGCCCCTCCTCGACGGCAGAAAGGTCCAGATCGGCGGTGAGATCCTGCTGCCGTGGCGAGGGGGCGAGGCCTGAGGTGGAGCGGAGGCGGACGGTTATCTCTTCGGGGTAGGCTCGGACCAGCGCCATCCCTTCCGGAAGGCCGTGGAAGGTGAGGGCTGCCGGTACGATCGCCACCTCGCCGGGCCTGGTGGCCAGCAGGAGCCAGAGGGCGGTGACTCCCAGGAGGGTGGCGCATTTGGGCAGGAGGTTGTGAAACAGCCGTCTGGCCAAGGGGAGGCGTGGTTGTGTCTGCTCCGGGAGCAGCAGTGCCTCGAGGCGTTCCTGGAGGGCCGCGGCATCAGGCAGCAACTGGAGGGTATCGTCCAGGGCCAGAGAGACCTCTCCCCGTTCTTCTGAGACCACCACGACCACCGCATCGGTCCGTTCAGCCAGCCCCAGTGCGGCCCGGTGGCGGGTGCCGTAGTGCTGGGGTAGCCCGATCCGTTCGGAAAGGGGTAACAGGCAGGCGGCCATCACGATACGCTCGTCCCGAATCAGCACGGCGCCGTCATGGAGCGGGCTGCCGTCGTGGAAGAGGTTGCGCAGCAGCGGCGCGGAGATCCGTGCATCCAGGGTGACACCGTGCAGCAGATGTTCGTCCAGCTGGTCCTGGCGCTGGAAGACGATGATGGCCCCGGTCCGTTCGGCGGCCAATGAGAAGACCGCTTCAGCGATAGTCGCAGGGCTGGTGCAACGTGGTTGGTGGTTGTTCCCTACCAGTTCCCGCAGGAGACTGAAACGGTAGAGCGCCTGGCGGATCTCGTTTTGGAATACCACCACCACCAGGACGATCATGACGGTCTCCAGCTGCTGCAGTACCCAGCTGGTCATCTGCAGCCCCGCCTCCCTGGTGACAAAGAAGAAGGCGATCACCATCCCCAATCCGGCAAGCACCTGTATGGCGCGACTGCGACGGAACCAGCTGTAGAGCTGGTAGAGCAGAATGCTCATGATCAGGATGTCGAGTATGTCCTGCAGGCGGATTTGGGGCATGGCGACAAGGAATATGCTGGCGTGGCGTGGTGAACTGTGTTAGGAATTTGAAGCTGTTTCTATAGCATCAATTTCATGGTGAGGGTAGCTAAAAATTATGTTCAGACTTTCTGAGAAGGGGGAGCAGATCCAGCAGATGTTCGGCGCCATTGCGCCCCGGTATGATTTTCTCAACCATCTGCTGAGTCTCGGGATCGACAAGCGTTGGCGGCGTGCCGCAGTGCGGCTGGTCAAGGCCTCCGAAGGAGGACGCGTGCTTGATGTGGCTACCGGTACCGGCGATCTCGCCTTAGAGATAGCCCGTTCAACCGCACCCTCGGTGAAGGTGACCGGCGCCGATTTTAGCCCGGAGATGGTACGGCTCGGCGAGGAGAAGATCGCCGTTTCCCCCTATCATGAGCGGATCGAGCTGAAGGTGGCCCCCTGTGAGGACCTCCCTTTTCCATCGGAGATCTTCGATTCCGTCACCATCGCCTTCGGCATCCGGAACGTGGTTGACCGACGGCTGGGGCTTGCCGAGATGTGGCGGGTGCTGAAGCCGACCGGCAGAATGGTTATTCTGGAGTTTTCCACCCCTCGCTCAGCGTTGTTCCGCGCCCTCTATCATTTCTATTTCCGTCGCCTCCTGCCGGTTATCGGCGGCCTCTTTTCCCGGTATAACGCCTACAAATACCTGCCTGATTCGGTGCTCGAATTTCCGTCATCCGATGAGTTCTGCCGGACCATGACCGAGATCGGCTTGAAGAACGTCCGCTGCCAGCCCCTTACCTTCGGTATTGCCTCGATCTACACCGGGACCAAGGATTAGTGCGCCAGGAGGCCTTTGATCGGATCGTCGCTTGGTTTGACCGCTATGTGAGCGGGTACCTCGACCTTGATCCCGAGGGGGTGCGCAACATCCGTCTCAAGCAGGAGCACAGCCGGAAGGTCCTGGAGGTGATGACCGCCCTTGCCCTCGGTGAGGGACTGGGGTCTGAGGAGTCGCGCCTCGTCGCTGCAGTGGCGATCCTGCATGATGTGGGGCGATTCCCCCAATACCGTCGCTGGCGGACCTTCCGTGACCGGGATTCCGCCAACCACGCCCGGCTGGGTCTGGAGGTGCTCCGTGACCAGCGGGTGCTCATGCATCTGGCCCCTGCCGAACAGCTCCTGATCGAGGAGGCGATCCGTTTCCACAACCTGCTGGAGGTGCCAAAGCGCTACCGCTCCCCCCATGACCGCGCAATCCGTCTGATCCGTGACGCCGATAAGCTGGACATCTGGCGGGTCTTTGACGATTATTTCCAACAGCTGCCGGATGAACGGGCTTCGGCAGCGGGGCTGGGGTTGCCTGACCGGCCTGAGGTGACCCCGGTCTGTTTGGCCGCCCTAGGGGCCGGACAGATCGTGCGCCTGGATATGGCCAGGGTGCTGAACGATTTCGTCTTGCTGCAGATCTCCTGGGCGTACGATCTGTCTACAAAGACCGCCTATCGGCTGCTCGACGAGCGGGGTTATCTCTCCCGTCTGGCGGCGTTACTGCCCGACCTGCCGGAGGTTCAGGCGGCGGTTGGACGGGCCCAGCGGCATCTTGAAGAGGCCACCGGGTTCCTCTGTGCCGGTACCGAATGCCCGCTTGACAGCGGTGAGCGGGCCGGTACACTTACTGCTCAGTTATGACCTGTTCAAGGAGTTGCCATGTCTGTGAGTGATGGTTGCCGCCTTTCGCCAGAGCAGTTGCGCTGGAGCTGCGATCCCAAACAGTTTGCCTTCAAGAGCACCAAGGAGTTGCCGGATTTGGTGGATGCGGTCGGCCAGGAGCGGGCTCTACGTTCCATCGAGTTCGGGCTTGGGGTGCAGGATACCGGCTTTAACCTGTACATCTCCGGTCAGACCGGCACCGGCCGCACCTCCACCATCCGCAACCTCCTCCGGCAGCGGGTGAAGCAGGAACCAACGCCGGGTGATTGGGTCTATGTCTTCAATTTCAAGGATGCCGATGCCCCCTTTGCCCTCTCACTGCCTGCCGGACAGGGAACCGAGCTTGCCGGAGATATGAAGGAGCTGGTGGAGGCGTTCAAGAAGGATATCCCCAAGGCCTTGGAGAGCCGGGAGTATGAGACCCGTCGTAACGAGATCCTGGAACAGTACCAGACCCATAACAATGAGCTGTTTCAGGGGCTGGAGAAGGATGCCGAGGAAAAGGGGTTTGCCCTGCAACGGACCGTCTCGGGGTTGGTGATCGTCCCCCAGAAGGAGGGGCACAACTTTACCCAGGAGGAGTACGAGGCCCTTGCCGAGGATGAACGGGAGCAGCTGGAGGAGCTGGGCAAACAGCTGACTGAACGGCTGAACGAGGTGTTGCGGCTGGTACGGGAAAACGAGAAGGCCACCAAGGAGGCCCTTGCCCAGGCTGACCGCGATCTGGGGATGTCCTGTCTGGGGCATCGTCTGGACCCCTTGCGGGAGAAGTACGCCGGGCAATCCAAGGTGTTGGAGTACCTGGAGGCGGTGCAGGAGGATATCCTCCAGAACCTTGACGATTTTAAGCCCCAACCGCCGCAGCCCCAGATCCCGGGCCTCAAGATCCCCCGTCAGGAACCGACGTTTGAACGGTACCAGGTCAATCTGTTGGTGGACAACCGGGAGACCACGGGGGCGCCGATCGTCTTTGAGTCCAATCCCACCTATAACAACCTGTTCGGCCGGATCGAGCATGTCATGCAGTACGGTGGCGTGGCGGTGACCGACTTTACCATGATCAAGGCCGGAGCCCTGCACCGGGCCAACGGCGGCTATCTGGTGATCGACGCCCGTGAGGTGCTTATCAACCCGTTCGTCTGGGATGCCCTGAAACGTTGCATCCGGACCGGCGAAATCAGGATCGAGGATGTGCTGGAACAGTACCGCTTCATGACCATGGTCACCCAGAAGCCTGAGCCGGTACCGCTCTCCGCCAAGATCATCCTGGTGGGGACCCCCTGGATCTACTATCTGCTCTACTATCTGGATCCTGACTACCGCAAGTTCTTCAAGGTCAAGGCCGAGTTTGACAGCCAGGTGGCCCGCACCCCCGAGGTGATGCACGAGTACGCCCTGTTTGTGGCCACCCTCTGCCGTGACAAAAAACTGCTGCATTTCGATCGCAGCGGCGTGGCCTGTCTGCTGGAATACACCGCCCGGATGGTGGATGATCAGGAAAAGCTCTCCTCCCGCTTCATGGAGATCGCCGATTTCGTACGCGAGGCCAGCTTTTGGGCCCAGCGGGACGGGCACAAGGTGGTCAAGTGTGCCGATGTGCAGCGGGCGGCCGAGGAGCAGCTCTACCGGGTCAACCGTATTGAGGAGCGGATGCAGGAACTGTTTGACGATGGCACCATCATGGTGGATACCGAAGGAGTCGTGGTTGGGCAGATCAACGGCCTGTCGGTGATCTCACTCGGCGACCACACCTTCGGCCGGCCATCGCGGATCACGGCCCGCACCTATCTGGGGCAGGCCGGTATGATCAACATCGAGCGGGAGGTCAAGCTGTCCGGCCCGATCCATGACAAAGGGGTGATGATCCTGACCGGCTGGCTGGGGGGGCTGTTCGCCCAGCAGCACCCGTTGTCGCTTTCGGCCTCGATCTGTTTTGAGCAGAATTACGAGGGGGTGGAGGGGGACAGCGCCTCCTCCACCGAACTGTACGTCCTGCTGTCGGCCCTCTCCGGTGTGCCGATCAGGCAGGGGATCGCGGTCACCGGCAGTGTCAACCAGCACGGCCGGATCCAGCCGATCGGCGGCATCAACCACAAGATTGAAGGGTTCTATGCGGTCTGCAAGGCCAAGGGGCTTACCGGCAGCCAGGGGGTGCTGATGCCAAAGGCCAACGAACGACACCTGATGCTGAAGGAAGAGGTGGTGGAGGCGGTCAGGAAAGGGCAGTTCCATATCTGGAGTATCGATACCATCGAACAGGGGATCGAGATCCTGACCGGTATGGCTGCCGGCACATCAGACAAGAACGGGCGGTTCCCCAAGGGGACGCTCTACCATCAGGTTGCCCAGTCGTTGCGTCGCATGTACGACCGTTTCCATGCCGCCGAAGACGACAGCCATGGCGGCAGGCGGAAAAAAGGGACTACCGGCAAAAAGGGGCACAAGGGGGGGAGAAAACAGGATGAGCATCAGTTGGCGTGAAGAACTGGCAACCGGCAATCAGCATATCGATCATCAGCACCGGGAACTCCTGGAACGTTTCGATACCCTGCTGACCGCCTGCCGCCATGGTGAGGGGCGTCAGGAGCTGAGTCGGCTGCTGGACTTTCTCGACGAATATGTCGTGCAGCATTTCGGCGATGAGGAACAGCTGCAGCAGGAGTATCACTACCCCGAATTTCAGGGGCATCAGCTGCTCCATCGGGGCTTTATCAAACGGCTGGTGGAGTTAAAACGGACCATCAGGGCCGACGGAGAGGTGCAGCTGGACCATGTGTTGACCACCAACAAGATGTTGCTCGACTGGCTGGTGAACCATATCGGCACCCGTGATCGGGAGTTGGGGAGATTTCTGCGGGAGCGAGGGGTGTTGTGACGATGTTCTCTCCGGTCAATGGCAATCATCGCGCCAGCAGCACTGGGTCTGCCCGCAGCTCGCGGAGTGACCGGTAGCGTAACAGGCCTGATTCCCTTCGGCCTGCTGGATCGCCCTGATCAGATCCGCCTTACGCATTCTGCCCGGCTTGATCCCTACCTGTTCCGCCACCTTCCGTACCTCATCCAGCCTCATCTTCATGGCCCCCTCCCCCTTTCCGTACGGTTTATCGGTGCATTGCAGTATACAACCCTGTGGGCTTTCCGTCAAACGGACGGGCAGATAAAAAGACCCCGCCGACGGCTGCCGGGCGGGGTCTTGGTCCATGAATGGGCTGGAGGCGGTCTCCTACAGGCGTACCCCGGCCAGCTTGAACAGGGCTTCCTTGTACTTTTCACCGGTCTTACGGATGATCTCTTCCGGTAGGGGCGGCGCCGGTGCGGTCTTGTTCCAGTCCAGGGTCTCCAGGTAGTCACGCAGGAACTGCTTGTCGAAGCTGGGCTGGGGGCCACCGGGCTGGTACTGGTCTTTCGGCCAGAAGCGGCTTGAATCCGGGGTCAGGCACTCATCGATGATGATCAGTTTGCCGTCATACAGGCCGAACTCGAATTTGGTGTCGGCGATGATGATCCCCTTCTGGTCGGCGATGTCGCGGGCCCGGCAGTAGATCTTGATGGTGGCTTCGCGGGCCTGTTCGGCTAATTCCTTGCCGCATATCCGGGCCATCTCGTCAAAGCTGATGTTCTCATCGTGGGTCCCCAGTTCGGCCTTTGTAGAGGGGGTGAAGATCGGCTCCGGCAGACGGTCGGACTCTTTTAAGCCGGTCGGCAGCTTGATGCCGCAGATGGCGCCGGTGGCCTGGTAATCCTTCCAACCGGAACCTGAGACATACCCCCGTACGATACATTCGGCCGCCAACGGCTGGGCCTTCTTCACCCACATCGAACGACCGGCCAGTACGTCGGCGTACGGCTTGCACGCAGCCGGGTAGTCGGCCACGTCGGTGGAGATGATATGGTTGGGGATGATGTCCGCTACCTGGTTAAACCAGAATTTTGAGATCTGGGTCAGGACGGCGCCCTTGTCCGGGATCGGCTCGTTCATGATCACGTCAAAGGCGGAGATCCGGTCGGAGGTGACCATCAGCAGGGTATCGCCCAGGTCGTAGATATCGCGTACCTTGCCGCGGCTGATCAGGTTTAGACCGGGAAAATCGGTCTGTGTAACGGTTTGAGTCATGGCACTTCTCCTTCGTTTCTAACGGCGGTTGGTGGGTGACGACGGCAGCCGAGCTCGTTATCGGGCCAAGAGGGCCTGGTTGATGACGATTTTCGCCTTGGCGCGGTGGTCGGTGAGCCACTTCTGCAGGACCTCTTCCTGGCGCTGGGGCAGCATCCGCTGTTTCAACGCCTCCTTTTGTGCTGCAAAGTCGGCCTCAGACGCTGCATCGCGTTGTTTCAGGCGGATCACAACCCAGCGGTTCCCCACCAGGATGGGTGCTCCTGGCGCCGGCTTGGCGGCGGTCAGGGCGAAGGCCGATTCCATAAGCTGCGGCGAGGTGCCGATGCCGGGCAGTTCGCCTTTGGCGTTGTAGGTGAAAGGGAGGGAGGTCTGAAGTTTCAGTCCGGCCAGGTTCGTCCCGGCCAGCTGTTTCTGGGCATCTGCCGCCTTCTGTTTGGCTAGTTCGGCGGCCTTGGCCGCCCGGACCTGTTGTTCGACAGTGCCCCGTACCGCTGCCAGGGGGAGCAGGGCAGCCGGTTTTTTCTCGTTTACCTTGAAGATGTAGATACCGTTTCCGGTCTCCACCGGTCCCCCAAGGGCGCCGGTCTGTACGGTAAAGGCCTGCTGCACGAGGGGACCTGCGCCGGCCAGCGCCTGTGGGGGGGCGGCAGCGGAGAAGAGGGAGGTCTCGCTGACCTTGGCATGGAGCTTGGCGGCGATCAACTGCAGATCGCCGGACTTGATGTTCTGATACAGGGTATCGGCAGCCTTTTCGTAGAGTGACCTTTCGACCTTATCCCGCGTGGCATCGGCCAGGACCCGGTCCTTGACCTTGTCAAAGGGGAGGGGACTGCCGTCGCCGGCCAGATAGCGATCGAGGTTTTTGCGGTAGAAGGTCTCCTGTTCCGCCTGCGTAATCTGCTCCCCGGCGATGAGCGGAGCGGGATCCAAGAGCAGATAGCTGATGGCGACCTTATCCGGGCTCTTGAAACTGTCGGCATGTTGCTTCAGGTAGTCCTCAAGGTCGGCCTCGGTCGGTTTGACCGAGGGGGCCAGTTCGGCGGCGCTGAACGAGGCGTAACTAAGCTGGACCCGGTCACGCTCCTTGTGGTACTGGCGTCTGGCGTCATCATCGGAGACCGTCGCCTTGTCCATGATCGCCTTGCGGGTCTTGTTTATCAGCAGGTCGGTCTTCTGGGAGTCCTCGAAGTCGCTGGGAGTGATGCGGGACATCTTGAGGAGCTGCTCGTAGAGGGCAAGATTGAACTGCCCGTTGCGCTGGAATGCCGGCATGGCGGCGATGGAGGCGGCAACCTCGTCCTTGCTCACCGTTATCCCCAGCTCTTTTGCCCCCTTGACCAGCAGGACGCTGTCGATCAGGCGGTCCAGGGCTAGTTGGCGGAGGTTGAGCTGTTTCTCCAGTTCCGGGGTCAGCCCTCCAGCGGCCTGGCCGAACAGTTGCTGGTACACCTCCCGCAGGCGTTCATACGAGTTCTGGTACTGCTGTGGGGAGATGGTGGTGTCGTCCACCTTTGCGGCATATGAGGCGTCATGTTTGCCGAAGCCGCTTTCACCTTTCCCCCAGACCAGGAAGATGGTACCGATGAAGGAGAGAACGATAACGGCAAAAACCACCTTGATAATGATTGACTCCTTCTGTTTGCGCATCAGGTCCAGCATTGGGGCATACTCCTTGTGGCTGTCTGCGGAACAACCGGTGTAAAGGTTCACAAAGGGCTTGCATACTACTATAGCATCATCGCTGAATGCAAGGGATGATTCCCGGAGAGCGGCGGTTTACAGCCCTTTTGAACTGTGGTAGGGTGCCACCACGCAAGGGCGGCTGGCGTGTAGAAACCCAGGGGGTGCCATGGAGCTCAGTTTTTCCCATACCAATGAAGAGGTTGACCTCCTTATCGACCGCCTGCTGAACGCTGCCGAGGGGATACACCACCCCGATCTGATCCGCGAATTGCTGCTCTCCTCCCTGAAGATAGGTCAGGAGGCAGACCATATCCCTGACCTGAAGCTTATCAACCGCACCCTGCGGGAGATGCGGTACACCGCCCGGGTCTTTAGTCCCTACCGTGAGCGCAAGAAGGTGACCATCTTTGGCTCCGCCCGGACCCAGTCTTCGGAGCCGATCTACCAGACCTGTCGCCGGTTTGGCCGCCTGCTGGCTGAGAGCGGCTGGATGATTATCACCGGCGGTGGGGGCGGGATCATGCAGGCCGGTAATGAGGGGGCCGGCAGCGAGAACTCCTTCGCGGTCAACATCCGGCTGCCATTCGAGCAGCACGCCAACCCGGTGATGCAAAACAACCCCCGGCTGGTGACCTACAAGTACTTCTTCAACCGTAAGGTGGCCTTTGTGAAGGAGGCCGACGCGGTGGCGGTCTTCCCGGGCGGCTTCGGCACCCTGGACGAGGCGATGGAGGTCTTCACGCTGATCCAGACCGGCAAGACCTCCCCCAAGCCGCTGGTGCTGGTGGACGACGAGGACGGCTTTTGGGAGCAGTTCTTCGAGTTCGTCAAGGAACAGCTCCTGATAAAGGGGCTTATCTCCGGCGAGGACTTTTCTATCTTCACCATCACCAAGGACGAACGGGAAGCGGCTCAGGTGATCGAGAGTTTCTACCGGGTCTACCATTCGGTTCGTTTTCACGATGATCTTGCCATCGTGCGCCTGAATAGCCGGCTCAGCGATACCCAGGTCCGCACCTTGGAGGAGGAGTTTCCTGAGCTGATCCTGCCGGGGGGGCATATCGTCTGTTGCGCCCCCCTGGCCTGCGAGGCCGACGAGCCGAACCTGGCCGCACTGCCCCGTCTGAGCTTTCCGTTCAATCACTTTCACTACGGTCTGCTGATAGCCTTTATCCACCGTATAAACACGTTTTGACATTTACCGGGTGGCATGGTAAATAATTCCACTTTTTGCATAGATTATCTGGTGTCATATGATTGTTTTGTGATATCGGCTTGTTAGGTGATTAGATGGGCCGTCGTCCCGACCAGCAGACCGTCGCAGCCGGAGAGGAGTGGGCGATCCGGCACGGCGGTACAAGATCTGTTTCGCCTCACCACCCCGCGCTCCAGCGGCTTCTGTGCATGCTGTTGTTACTGCTCGTGACTGCCTCGCCGGTCGCTGCAGTCACGGAACGGCTCTTCCCGGCGCTGCCCGGCGCCGTGATCGAACTCTGCCGTCCCGGCGAGGATGGCACTCCCTGCATCGAGTCGCCTAACCTGCGGATGCGGTACCTCAGCTCTTCACCGCAACGCCTGGTGCTGCGGCAGCTGCTTGGGGCATCACGCAAGCTCGGCTGGCGTATGTATCCGGTGCCGGGGTTTCGCACCCGCTTTCAGAGCGCTAATCCCAGGCGCCCCTGGGATCTGCTGTGGGATCTGCGGTCTGCTCCGGCCGATGGGGGCGGGTCGGGCTATTACATCTATTACTGGAAGATTTCGGGACAGTGAGTTCAGTCTATTCCGGCGGTACAGGGAGGCGGGTATGTTTAAGGGAAGCATTGTTGCACTGGTGACGCCGTTTGCAAATGGCACGGTGGATCTGGAGAAGCTGCGGGAACTGGTGGAGTTCCAGATCAGTGGCGGTACCGACGCCATCGTGCCCTGCGGCACCACCGGCGAGGCATCCACCCTGGATTACGACGAACACCTGCTGGTGGTGAAGACCGTGGTGGAACAGGTGAAGAAACGGGTCCCGGTCATCGCCGGCACCGGCTCCAACTCCACCGCCGAGGCGATCGAATTGACCCAGCTGGCCAAAGAGGCCGGGGTGGACGGCTGTCTCCTGGTGACCCCCTACTACAACAAGCCGACCCAGGAAGGGCTGTACCGGCACTACAAGGCCGTGGCCGAGGGGGTTGCCATCCCGCAGATCCTGTACAACGTGCCGGGACGCACCGGGGTCAACCTGTTGCCGGAGACCGTGGCCCGTCTGGCCCCGATCACCAACATCGTGGCCATCAAGGAGGCCACCGGCTCGCTCCAGCAGGCCTCCGAGGTGCTGGCGTTGTGCGGCGACCAGATCGACGTCCTTTCCGGCGATGATTTTATCACCTTCCCGATGATGGCCTGCGGCGCCAAGGGGGTCATCTCGGTCACCGCCAACATCATGCCCACGGCGATCGCCGATCTGACCGACGCCTTCTACGCCGGTGATCTGGAGAAGGCCCGTCAGCTGCACCTGCAGACCCTGAAGATCAACAACGCCATGTTCATCGAGTCCAACCCGGTACCGGTCAAGACCGCCCTGGGGCTGATGGGCAAATGCTCCGACGAGGTGCGCCTGCCGCTGGCTCCGATGAGCGCAGCCAACAAAGAGAAGCTGGCCGCTATTATGAAAGAGTACAAGCTGATTTAACATTACATCTTATCCAACGGCACAGCCAAAGGCTCCAGATGCCAGGCGCACGAGGAGCGGGACGCGAGGCGTACTCGGGTAGTACGTTGAGCGTTGCGCGACGAAGGGCAACGAAGCAGATGGACCTTTGGCGCAGCCGTCGAGGTTACCATGATTAAGATAGCCGTCTGCGGCGCCGCCGGCCGCATGGGTCAACGGATCATCGTCGCGGCCAAAGAGGCCGGCTGCACTGTTTCAGGGGCGCTTGAGCGTCCCGGCCACGAGCTGGTGGGGCAGGATGCCGGGTTGATCGCCGGGTGCGGCGCGCTGGGGGTGGCCATAGCCGACGACATCAACGCCGTGGTGGCCGGCTGCGACGTGCTGATTGACTTCACCACCCCCAAGGTGTCGCTGAAGAACCTGGAGGTCTGCGGCCTGAAGCGGAAGGCGATCGTGATCGGCTCCACCGGTTTCACCCCCGAGGAGCGGGCCCTGGCCGCCGAGCTGGCCAAGGATGTCCCGGCCGTGCTGGCCCCCAACATGAGTGTCGGGGTCAACGTCTGTTTCAAGGTGCTCAAAGACGTGGCCAAGACCCTGGGCGATGACTTCGACGTGGAGATCGTGGAACTGCACCACAACAAGAAGAAAGATGCCCCCAGCGGCACCGCTGTGCGGATGGGGGAGGTGGTGGCCGAGGCGTTGGGCCGCGACTACAACACGGTGGCGAATTATCATCGTGAAGGGATCTGTGGCGAGCGCACCAGGGAAGAGATCGGCATGCAGACCGTGCGGGGCGGCGACATCGTCGGCGAGCACACCGTCTACTTTATCGGCCAGGGGGAGCGGATCGAGGTCTCCCACCGCGCCATGACCCGCGACATGTTCTCCCGCGGTTCGATCCGTGCGGCCCAATGGGTGGTCGGCAAGACACCGGGGCTGTACGACATGCAGGACGTATTGGGGCTTCGGTGAACCGTCTGGAGTGTATCGCATGATGGAAGCGGGCATACTGATGATGCTGATGATGCTCGGCAGCGGCCTGGTGGCCATCGCCTGTTTTGTCGCCTGGATCTGGGCCCTGGTCGATATCCTGAAGAACGACTTTGATGGCCCGAACAAACTGGTCTGGCTCCTGCTGGTGATCTTCCTGCCCCTTATCGGTTCGATCTGCTACTACTTCATCGGGACCAAGCAGAAGCTGCCCCCCGCTACGACGCACTAAAATCTGGAGGATATGTTTGTGGCAAAGATTAACGACAACTACTTGAAATTGAAGGCCGGCTATCTGTTCCCCGAGATCGGCCGCCGCGTGCGTGAGTTTGCCGCCGCCAACCCGGATGCCAAGGTGATCCGCCTGGGGATCGGCGACGTGACCCGTCCCCTGGCCCCGGCCGTGCTGAAGGCCTTCCACCAGGCAGTGGACGATCTGGCCACCACCGACAAGTTCGCCGGCTACGGCCCGGAGCAGGGCTACGACTGGCTGATCAACGCCATCATCGAGAAGTCCTACAAGCCGCTGGGCGTGGACTTGAAGACCGAGGAGATGTTCATCTCCGACGGCTCCAAGTGCGACTGCGCCAACATCCTTGATATCTTCGCCTTGGACAACGTGGTGGCTATCGGCGACCCGGTCTACCCGGTCTACAACGACACCAACGTGATGATCGGCCGCACCGGCGAGGCAGACGAGAAGGGCTACTACAAGAACATCGTCTATATGCCCTGCAACGAGGCCAACAACTTCATCCCGGCCCTGCCGACAGGCAAGGTGGACATCATCTACCTCTGCTTCCCCAACAACCCCACCGGCACCGTGGCAACCAAGGCAGAATTGAAGAAGTGGGTCGATTACGCCCTGGCCAACGACGCCGTGATCTTCTTCGATGCCGCCTACGAGGCGTTCATCACCAATCCCGAGATCCCGCACTCCATTTACGAGATCGAAGGGGCCAAAAAGTGCGCCATCGAGTTCCGCTCCTTCTCCAAGACCGCCGGCTTCACCGGCGTGCGCTGCGGCCTGGTGGTGGTACCGGAAGAGGTGATGGGCACCACTGCGCAGGGTGAGAAGTACTCCTTCAACAAGCTCTGGCTGCGCCGCACCACCACCAAGTTCAACGGCGCCTCCTACCCGG
>JAJYCS010000049.1 GCA_021778115.1 Deltaproteobacteria bacterium | reverse complement strand
ATCCCACTTGTTGACCACAAAGACACAGGCCCGGCCCGCCTCGTAGACATAGCCGGCGATATGCTTGTCCTGCTCGGTGATCCCCTCTTCGGCATTCAGCACGATCAGAGCCACATCGGCCCGCTCGATGCTCCGCAGGGCATCCACCACGCTGTATTTTTCCAGTTTCTGGCTGGTCTTGCCCTTGCGGCGGATGCCGGCGGTGTCGATCAGACAGTAACGCTGCTTGTTGCAGGTAAAATAGGTGTCTACCGAATCCCGCGTGGTGCCTGGCGTAGGATTGGCCACCACCCGCTCGAACCCCAGCAGACGGTTTACCAGGGACGATTTGCCCACATTTGGTCGGCCCACCACCGCAATCGAGGTCACCGCATCTTCGCCGGCCACCGTGCTATCCGGCAAGAGGGACTGGATATCATCGAGCAGGTCGCGCACACCGCGGTTGTGGGCCGCGGATATGGTGTACATCCCCTCGATACCCAGGGCATAGAACTCGGCTGCCTCGTTCTCGATCTTCTCGCCGTCCACCTTGTTGACCACGTACAGCACCGGCTTATCGACCCGCCGCAGCATGGCGGCCACTTCGTTATCGGCCGGGGTCAGGCCCTGCTTGGCATCCATCAGGAACAGGATCACGTCGGCCTCTTCCATGGCCAGCAGCGACTGTTCCCGCATCTGCTGCAGCATCCGGTCCGAGGTTTCGGGCTCAAAACCGCCGGTATCCACCAGGATGAACGGCGTATCATAGCGATCGACCACCGCGTAGTTGCGGTCGCGGGTCACGCCGGGCATATCGTCCACAATGGCGCGACGCTCGCCCACGATCCGGTTGAAGAGGGTTGATTTGCCCACATTGGGACGTCCTACAATGGCAACGATAGATTTCATCAGTATCCTTATATTAGCTAGTTACGTCATAACCCTGAAACATTGACTCAAACTGTTACTTACCCCAATCCCGCGAATATCTGAAGTCACGGTCGATGGTCCGGTTGGACAGTTTGGCGATCACCGGCAATCTGCGCTTGAAGTGTGAATTCTGCACCTTCTGGTAGACCGTACTGATGAACTCCGGCCTGAAACCAGCAGCCACCAGTTCATCCGCAGTGGCCCGCTGATCCACCATCCTGAACAGCAGCTGATCGACCTCACGATAACTGAACCCCAACTCCTGCTCGTCGGTCTGACCGGCCCAGAGATCGGCGGAGGGCTGCTTCTCGATCACCGGCCGCGGCACCCCCACCTCTTCGGAAAGCTGCCAGACCTGGGTCTTGTACAGATCACCGATCGGGTTCAGGGCGCTGGCCATGTCGCCGTACAGGGTACCGTACCCCAGCAGCAGCTCGGTCTTGTTGCTGGTGCCCAGCACCAGCGCGCCATGGAGGGCGGAATGGTCGAACAGGATCGTCATCCGCTCCCGGGCCATCTTGTTGCCGCGTCGCATCGGATCGGCATCGGGAAACTGGTCAAAATAGGCATCCACCATCGGCGTGATCGGCACCACGCTGAAATGCACCCCGCTGGCCCCGGCCACGAGCCGCGCATGGGCCTCGCTCTCCGGGTTGCTGCTCGTGTACGGCATGCAGATGGCATGTACGTTTTCCGGTCCCAGTGCCTCGGCGGCCAGGTGGCAAACCAGGGCGGAATCGATGCCGCCGGACAGCCCCAAGACCGCTCGTTTGGCCCCTACTTTCCAGATTTCGTCTTGCAAAAAACCGACCAGCATACGCCGCACCAGCGGTCCGTTCATGGTCAACGGCGACATCAGCGGCTCCTTTCCCGGTTGATGCGCTCCAGTTCCCGCTGGGTAACGCAGAGATTCTCGTCGCGCAGCAGCGGTGAAGTAATCCGTTCACGCCGCAGATCGGCCGCCGCCAGACGCACGAACGTCAACGCCTCGTCAAACTCCGGCGCCGCACCCGCAATCTCACCGGACGGAGTCACAGCATGGGAGCCGCCCCAGAAGCCGACCCCATCCTCATACCCCACCCGATTGACATACAACACCCGGCAGGTCAGGAAGCGGGCCGTGGCGGTGGTCAGCGTACGCCAAGCAGCGGCACTGCCCAACTCCACACCATCCACCCCCCGTCCAGGGCTGCTGGAGAGACAAACCAACGTCGTGGCGCCGTCCATGGCCAACAGGTAGGGGGCCGAGAGATGCCACATATCCTCACAGATCAGCAGGCCCATCCGGCCGAATCGGGTATCAAAGGCCCGGAACCGGTCACCCCGTCCCAGGTACCGTTGTTCGTCAAACAGGCCATAGGTAGGGAGGTAGACCTTGCGGTGCAGGTGCCTGAGCTCTCCATCCTCAAACCAGGCGGCACTGTTGTAGAACTGGAAATCAGGCGTCACCTCCACAAAACCGGCAACAATACTGATCCGGCTGGAGAGCTGCCGCAACGACGTCAACTCGGGACTATCCAGTGAGAGGGCCACCTCCGGCGCCAGGTCTTTCAGAAAATAACCGGTCAGGGCCAATTCCGGCAGCACCGCCAACTCGGCCCCCTGTTCGATGGTACGCTCCACCTGCTCCCGAATCAGGGCCAGATTGGCGGCCACCTGTCCCAGCCTGGGCTTCAGCTGTATCAACGCTGCGGTACAATCCTGCATGATCCCTCCCGATATCAGTAGGACAACTCAAAGGCGTTCACGATATGCTCAAGGTCGAAACAGCCGTCATCATGCAGTAAAACGGCGATGACGTCAAACCGTGCAGCCTGCTGATGGCCCTGATGACGGGAGAGCCAACTTAAGGCGCCTTTGGCGATCTGCCGCTGCTTACGCGTGGTAACCGCCAGTTGTGGCAGGCCGAATGCCAGGTTGGTGCGGGTCTTCACCTCAACAAAGACGATCGTGCCGTCCCGGTCCCGGGCCACGATATCCACCTCGCCCCCCCTGCTACGGAAGTTCCGCTCCAGGATGCGATACCCGGCAGCGCACAGATGATCAACGGCAAGCCCTTCCCCCCGGTTACCCAGTGCGCGATTGTTCGATTCGGTCATACCTGCTGACCGGCACGGATACGGTGGTACCGTGCCAGCTCCTCGTCAAACCGCTGACGGTCCAGGGGAAGCAGAGGACCGGACGAGCGTTCGAAAAAACGGTCCGGCAGACGATCAGCGGTTTCAGTCATGCCGCAGCCCCGGTTAAAGGCCCGTTCAGCAGCCACGATCCGGGCTCCGACGGCCGACAGGTCACCGGCACTATACAGCTCGCCGGTCATGACGGTCAGCAGAGCGGCCCACTCTTCCAACTCCGTGGCGCAGGCGGCAAAACGGCAGGCGACGAGGCTGTCCAAGGCGGCGTTCATCTCCTCCAGGGAGGCGATGATGCGGGCCTTGCCGTCAAAGGAAAAAGGATCGGTCGGAACCGGTTTACGCAACAGCTCAGAAGCCAGGGGCCAGGCATCGAGATGGGTGCCGCCGTGGGGCGCCACCGCATAGGCCAGCGCCAGGCCGCAGCCCCCCCGCGGATCATAGGGGGGCAGCTCCAGCCCTTTCACGGTGACAGCTGCGTCAGGAGAACCAAGGATACTGGAGAGCCGTTCCGCCCCCTCTGCCAGTACCGCGCCCTCCCCCTCCCTGGCTGCGATCCGCTCCAAAAATCCCGGCAGCTCTGCGGCCGTGATCCACCGTCCGGTGATTTCAGACCAGGCAGCCAGAGCCCCCGCAGCGGAGACCGGGTCAAGTCCCAGCTGACGGCAGCGATCTGCAGCAGTCACCAACAGTGTCAGATCAGACGGAGCAGCGCACGCCGCCAGCGCTGCCAGGTCGTCATACTCCGGCAGCAGCAGCCCGTCATCAGAGCGACGCCGGCAGCACACCGGACAGCCGTTACACCCCTCCCCCCTGCTGGAGAAACGCTGTCTGAGGGCAGCGGCATTCAGGCCATCGGAGGGGAGCGGAGCGGTAAAGTTCCGGCTGGGCGCCATGCCTCGACGGGTCAAGAGGTCAACCAAGGCGGTGGTGCCATGTTCGCGAATGCCGAACGGCCCGTACAGAAACGGCGAGGCAAGCACCAGACGCTGCAGGTCCTGAAGGGCGCTGTGCAAGGCCGCCACATCGACACGGGAGGGGAGAAGAGCGACTGAGGCATGAAACTGCAGCGCCTTGAGCCTCCGGCGGCCCATATCCGCCCCCAGCCCACCGCGGACGAAAGGATCACCGTCCGACGTCTCCACCGAGGCAAACCGGACGCCGTTTTCACCGGCCGGTCCGATGGCCGCCACGGTTCCTTGCTCCTCTCCCAGACGGGCAAAGAGATCACCGGTACTGAGGCCCCAGAGTGTTGCCGCCGGCTCGAGTACGCCACCGGCAGAGGTTATGGTCAGCAGCACGGGAGTGGTACTCGCCCCGGTCAGCACCAGGGCATCAAAACCGGTCTGTCGAAGCGCAACGGCAGAGCGACCGCCACCGCTACAGCTGAAGATGGTCCCGGTCAGCGGCGAACGTCCGGTCAATACGGATCGGCCGGCAAGCGGTATCCGGGTATCGGAGAGCGCCCCACCGGCCAGGACCAACGGCGCTTCGCCCCCAGTCTGCCCCTGGAACAAGGCAACCCCAAGACCGCGCCCCCCCAGCCAGTCCTGCACAAGCGACGGCGGTATCGACTCAGTGCGGCAGCTGCCCGCCGTCAGATCGACGATGAGTAACCGGCCGGTCCGGCCCTCCCCCATGCTCAGTCTTCCCCTACGGCAGGAAGGGCCAATCTGGGTTCCTCGGCCTGGCGATACAGCAGAAAGGTGCGGCCCAACAGCTGGGCCACCTGGGCGCCACATGCCGCTGCCAGGGCCTCGGCAGCCTCACCACGGTCAAGAAGGCAGCCTTCCTGCACTCTCACCTTGATCAGCTCATGATGCGCCAAAGCGGCATCCGCCTCGGCAATCAGCCCGACATCAAGCTCCTTCTTCCCGATCTGGAGCACCGGCTTGAGGTTATGCCCCAAGGCGCGCAAAAAGCGTTTCTGTCGACCGGTCAACATCTAGGTCCACCTCCTGTACCACAATCTTCTACCACCCCTCTATACCACAGCATCGATCCGGTGAACACCGCAAAGCATCTGCCGATTGGACAGATCCCCCCCCCTCTGCCGGTTACGACAAAGAGAGTGTACTTTCTGTGACCGTTATGCTAAAAAGGCACATTTGGCTCGGTGGTTCAGCAACCAAGACGCAAGTGCTGCCGCCCGCCCGTCAACACCGAGAACCAGGAGCGCCACTATCCCATGAAGTCGAGCAAACATCAGATCTCCTTCGCTCTGACATCGTTTAACACCCCAGGACAATCCGAACGGGAACAACCGACCAGAACGGAAGGCAAACCCTCCTCAGCCAAGGTGCACCGGCTCCCCCCCTCCATCTGGAAAAAGATGGAGGGGAGTTCCCAGACCCCCCTGGACAAGGCCATTGAGCGGACCCGGGACTTCTTTTTCCGTGAGCAGCTGCCCGACGGCTACTGGTGGGCCGAACTGGAGTCAAACTGCACCATCACGGCCGAATACGTCATGCTGTTTCACTTTCTGGGGGTGGTGGATCGTGAAAAAGAGCGCAAAATGGCCAACTACCTTCTGCGGCAGCAGACCCAGGAAGGTTCGTGGACCATCTGGTTCGGTGGCCCCGGCGATCTCTCCACCACCATCGAGGCGTACTTTGCCCTCAAACTGGCCGGCTACCCGGCCGACCATATCGCCATGCGCAAGGCCAGAGAGTTTATCCTGGCCAACGGCGGTATTCTCAAGGCGCGGGTCTTCACCAAGATATTTCTGGCCCTGTTCGGCGAATTTTCCTGGCTGGGCGTACCGTCCATGCCGATCGAGCTGATGCTGCTGCCAAACTGGGCCTACTTCAATATGTACGAGCTCTCCAGCTGGTCACGGGCCACCATCATCCCGCTCTCGGTGGTGATGTCGACACGACCGGTCTGCAAACTGCCACCCCGTGCACGGGTCCAGGAACTCTACGTCCGCCCCCCCCGCCCCACCGACTACACCTTTACCAAGGAAGACGGCATCATCACCTGGAAAAACTTCTTCATCGGCGTCGACCACCTCCTGAAGGTGTACGAATCCAGCCCGATCCGCCCTTTCAAGAAACGGGCCACCGATATTGCGGAACAGTGGATACTCGACCATCAGGAACCCACCGGTGACTGGGGTGGCATCCAACCGGCCATGCTGAACGCGGTGCTGGCCCTCCACTGTCTGGGCTATGCCAATGAACACCCGGTGGTCGCCAAGGGGCTCGAGGCCCTGGCCAACTTCTGCATCGAAGATGACGAGACCCTGGTGCTGCAGTCCTGTGTCTCACCCCTCTGGGATACGGCCCTGGCCTTAGTGGCCATGCAGGAGGCCGGGGTGCCCGCCGACCACCCAGCCCTGGTCAAGGCAGCCCAATGGCTCTTGGATCGCGAGGTACGGATACGGGGGGACTGGGATATCAAGTCGCCGGAACTGGAACCGGGCGGCTGGGCCTTCGAGTTCCAGAACGACTGGTACCCCGACGTGGATGACTCGGGGTTCGTTATGATCGCCATCAACAAGATCAAAGTGAAGAATCAGAAGGCCAAGGACGACGCGGTCCGCAACGGTATCAACTGGTGCTTGGGGATGCAGAGCGCCAACGGTGGCTGGGGCGCCTTTGACAAGGACAACACCAAACACCTGCTGAACAAGATACCGTTTGCCGACCTTGAGGCGCTGATCGACCCTCCCACCGCCGACCTGACCGGCCGGATGCTCGAACTGATGGGTACCTACGGCTACCCCAAAGAGCACCCCCGCGCGGCCCATGGGTTGGAATTCCTGCAGCAGGAACAGGAACCTGAAGGGCCCTGGTTCGGCCGTTGGGGCGTCAACTACCTCTACGGCACCTGGTCGGTCCTCTCGGGATTGCAGGCCATCGGTGAAGATATGGGCCAACCGTACATCAAAAAGGCGGTCAACTGGCTCAAATCGAAACAGAACATGGATGGTGGCTGGGGCGAGACCTGCGAATCCTACTACGATCGAACCCTTATGGGATGTGGTCCCAGCACCCCCTCCCAGACCGCCTGGGCCTTGTTGGCGCTGATGGCGGCCGGAGAGGTGACCTCAAAAGCGGTGGAACGAGGGGTCCAGTATCTCCTGAACAGCCAAAAGCCTGATGGCACCTGGGATGAAGAGGCCTTTACCGGCACCGGATTCCCTAAATTTTTCATGATCAAATACCATATCTACCGTAACTGTTTTCCACTGACCGCCTTGGGACGCTTCCGGCGCTTGAGCAGCGCCGCCGCATAACACGGATATACCCCTGCAGCAGACAGGCCGGGCAGATAGCGACTCGAAAAGCCCCGCACCAATGGCCGGGGCTTTTCGTTTCCATGAAAGGTACCACGCCAGACCATGAAGGCCTTTGTCACCGGCGCAACCGGCTTTATCGGCGCCAGCATCGTCAGGGAACTGCTCAAGGACGGACTGGACGTCCGGGCCTTGGTGCGTCACGGCTCCGACACGCGCAACCTGCAGGGAGTAACCGTAGAGTGGTGGCAGGGTGACCTGCTGGACCAATCCGCACTGGAAAACGGCATCAGGGGCTGTGCCTGGGTCTTTCATGCCGCCGCCGACTACCGGCTCTGGACCCGCACCCCGCAGGCCATGTACCGGGCCAACGTGGATGGCACTCGTAACGTCTTGGAGGCTGCGCTCAAGGCAGGCGCAGAGCGGGTGGTCTACACCAGCAGCGTCGGTACCCTGGGTAATCCGGGCGACGGCACACCCGGCACCGAGACAACGCCGGTCAGTATCAACGACATGGTGGGAGATTACAAAAAAAGCAAATTCCTGGCAGAACGGGAGGCGGAAAAATTCGTTGACAGAGGCCTTGGGCTGATTATAGTCAATCCTTCCACCCCGGTGGGCCCCCAGGACATCAAACCGACCCCCACCGGCAAGATCATCGTCGATTTTCTGAACAACAGGATGCCTGCCTACCTGGATACCGGACTGAACCTGATCGCCGTTGAAGACTGCGCCCGTGGCCATATCCTGGCCGCCCAGAAGGGCCGCATCGGCGCCAGATACATCCTGGGCAACCGCAACCTTACCCTGCGGGAGATCTTTGCCATGCTGGAACGGATCACCGGTCGGCCGGCCCCCCGGGTTCGCCTGCCGTACTGGCCCATCCTGCTGGCCGCCTATGCCAACGAAGGGATATCCCGGATCACCGGCCGGGAACCGCTCATCCCCCTGGCCGGGGTCCAGATGGCGAAGAAATTCATGTTCTTCGACTCATCGCAGGCCGTAACCGAACTGGGCCTTCCCCAGACCGCGGTGGAGGCCGCCCTGGAACGGGCCGTTGGCTGGTTTCAGGCCAACGGTTACCTGAAACAGCAATGAGGAGACCCAACGATGCTACTCGAAACCATACAGAGTCCCGCCGACCTGAAGAACCTCTCGCAGGGGCAACTGCCGCAACTGGCTGAAGAAATACGCACGTTCCTGTTGCAGACCGTCTCCGAGACCGGCGGTCACCTCGGCTCAAACCTGGGGGCGGTGGAACTGACCCTGGCCCTGCACTACTGCTTCAGCACCCCCCAGGACAAGATCGTCTGGGATGTGGGACACCAGGCCTACACCCACAAGCTGCTGACCGGCCGTCGGGACTGCTTCAGCAGCCAGCGTCAGTACAAGGGAATCTCGGGGTTCCCGAAGCGCAGCGAATCCGAACATGACGCCTTCGGCGTGGGGCACTCCTCCACCTCCATCTCGGCCGCCCTGGGGATGGCGGTGGCCAATGACCTCGATCAGCGGAAGAATCATGCCATTGCCGTGATCGGCGACGGTTCCCTGACCGGCGGCATCGCCTTTGAAGGGTTGAACCAGGCCGGTCATCTCAAGAAAAACCTGATCGTGGTCCTCAACGACAACGAGATGTCCATCTCAAAAAACGTCGGCGCCTTCTCCGCCTTCATCTCACGCAAGATGACCACCCGCCGGGTGAGGGATCTGAAACGGGAGATGCAGGGACTGCTCGCCAATATCCCGGCATTCGGCAAGGATATCCTGCAGTTCGCCAAACGAGCGGAAAATTCCCTGAAAGGGTTTCTGACCCCTGGCGCCCTGTTTGAGGCCCTGGGCTTCGATTACATCGGCCCCCTGGACGGTCACGACCTGCCCGGCCTGATCGAGGTCTTCAACAGCGCCAGCGACTACGAAGGGCCGCTCTTGGTGCATGTCATGACCACCAAAGGAAAGGGATACCGCCCTGCTGAGGAGACCCCCGACAAGTTTCACGGTGTCGGGGCCTTTGACCTCAGCACCGGCAAGGCCCCGGCAAAGGCGACTGCCCTCTCCTACACCGAGGTCTTTGGCCGCACCATGGTGGAGCTGGCCTCACTGGATCCGAAAGTAGTGGCCATCACCGCCGCCATGCCTGACGGCACCGGACTCAACTTCTTTCGGGAGGCGCTGCCGGACCGTTTCTTCGACGTGGGAATAGCCGAACAGCACGGGGTCTGTTTTGCCGCCGGCCTGGCCGCCGATGGTTACAAACCGGTGGCGGCCATCTACTCCACCTTCATGCAGCGGGCCTACGATCAGGTCTTTCACGACGTCTGCCTCCAGCATCTGCCGGTAGTCATCGCCATGGATCGCGGCGGCCTGGTGGGGGACGACGGTCCCACCCACCACGGTGTATTCGACTTCTCCTTCCTGCGCCACCTGCCCGGTCTTACCATCATGGCCCCCAAGGACGAAAATGAACTGCGGCATATGCTGAAGACCGCCCTCAGCCTGAACGGGCCGGTTGCCCTTCGCTATCCCCGCGGCGCCGGCTACGGGGTAACCCTGGACCAGGAACTGAAGGTACTGCCCACCGGCAGGGGGGAACTGCTGCGGGAAGGGAGCGACCTGACCATCGTCGCCATCGGCGCCACCGTCATACCGGCCCTGCAGGCGGCCGAGGCACTGGCAGGCCAGGGCATCAACGCCGGCGTCATCAACGCCCGCTTCGTCAAACCGCTGGATGCCGCCCTGATCCTCGAACAGGCGCGCAGCACCGGCCGCCTCATCACCGTTGAAGAAAATGCCCTGCAGGGTGGTTTCGGCAGTGCCGTACTGGAGCTGCTCCACGACAACAATGCCGAGCAGGTCAAGGTCAAGCGGCTCGGCATCCCGGACCGCTACATCGAGCAGGGCCCCCAGGCGCAACTACGCAAAGATGTGGGGATTGACGCCGACGGTATCGCCGCTGCCGCGCTGGCACTTATGAATACTGAAAGGAAAGAGAGCTGATGCGTTTCCCCTGGCGTTTGAACTACGACCTCACCAGATATATCGTCAAAAATCGGATGGACAAGGTGGAAAAATTCCCTCTGGTACTGATGCTGGAGCCGACCCACCTCTGCAACCTGGCCTGCTCCGGCTGCGGCAGGATCCGTGAATACGCCGACACCATCGGCGACATGATGTCCCTTGCGGACTGCCTGCAATCGGTTGACGAGTGCCCGGCGCCGGTGGTCACCATCACCGGCGGCGAACCGTTCCTCTACCCCCACGTCCACGAGCTGGTCAAGGGGGTGCTGGATCGCGGCCGCCATATCATGTTCTGTACCAACGCCCTGCTGATGGAACAGAACCTGGAAAAGATGCGTCCGCACCCCAACTTCACCTTCAACGTCCATATGGACGGCCTGGAGCAGACCCACGACCGGATACTGGAGCGCAAAGGCTGCTTCAAGACCGCCATGGCCGCCATCAAGGCGGCAAAACAGAAGGGATTCCGGGTCTGCACCAACACCACCATCTTCAAAGACACCGATCTGCTGGAGATCGAGATGCTGTTTGCCCAGCTGGAAGAGCTTGGGGTGGACGGCCTGCTGGTGGCCCCCGGATTCAGCTATGAGGCGGTGGAAGAGGAAAAACTGTTCCTGGAGCGCCTGGAGATTGAAAAGAAATTCAGCCAGGTATACGAGATGAGCAAAAAGCACCGCTTCTGGTCCACCCCGATGTACCTGCGGTTCCTCAAAGGGGAAAAGAAGCTGCAATGCACCCCTTGGGGCAACCCCACCCGCAACCCGCAGGGCTGGAAGGCCCCCTGCTACCTGATCACCGACGGGCACTACCCGACCTTCAAGGATTTGATGGAAAAGGTGGATTGGGACAGCTACGGCGTGGGCAAGGATCCGCGTTGCGCCCAGTGCATGATGCACTGCGGCTTCGAACCGACCGTGGTCACCGAGGTAGGCAAGAGCCCCAAGGATATGCTGGAGATGCTATTTTGGAACCTGACCTGATCGCTCGCTATGCCGAAGTTTTTTCTCTCTGACGGGAAAAAGATATTGACGATGCCGCGGTGGTAGAGTATAGATTTAAGACCACAGCGGCTTGCAGCATTGGTCACGTGGTGGTAACAAGGTACTATTGTGGGGCTGTAGCTCAGCTGGGAGAGCGCTTGAATGGCATTCAAGAGGTCGTCAGTTCGATCCTGATCAGCTCCACCAAATAGAAAAAGCCGGCGTAAGCCGGCTTTTGACATACGGCTTGCGGTGGCCATGGTGAAGCGGCCGAACACACATGACTGTGACTCATGCATTCGAGGGTTCGAATCCCTCTGGCCACCCCAATTACACGAGAAAAGCACCAAGTTAACGCTTGGTGCTTTTCTTTTTCCCTCCCGATGAGGTATACAGTACCCAGTGCTGTTCTCACCATCCCCTACCCTCTGGATGAAGGTACGTCTATGTCGGCATACGAACAGGAATTTCTGCAGAATATCACCAATATCCGCGGGGTTGATTTTGAGACCTGGCCTGGCTGGGAGCAGTTGATGGCCTGGGTAAAACGCCAACCCTGGAGAGACGAGTTCTTCGGCGGTGACAAGATACCCGCCAGGCTGTTGTACCCCCAGACCCTGGTTGCTGACCTGACCAGATATCTTGGGGGCTGATAGGCGCGCGCCATCGCTTCAACTCCCCGTCTTCAACCCCTTCCAGACCACCTGCATCCCCGGCCTTCGGCCACCTTCTCCCGGAGGGAGAAGGTATATTCTGCATCTCCCGTGCACGTCAAAAAGGGAAAAGGGATTTCCGTTTCGCCTGCAGGGCAGTGCAGCGATGCTGACCGCTGTGCAATAAAAAAAGGCGGGTCCGAAGACCCGCCCCACCACAGGACAGAAGGAACGTGTTCGTGATACGGCCTAGAAGTTGACCTGGAAGGTGCCGTAGATATCCTGAGCGTACCGTACCGGAGCCTGAAGCAGCATGCCGCCCTTAGCGGTATACGCTGCCACATCGGAGATCTTGATCGGTGCGCCGACCCAGTTGTTGCTGCCGGTGTACTCAAAGTCGTAGTACTGGTAGCCCAGCTTGAAGAACGCCTTGCTGAAGTAGGAGGAGACCGGCTTCAGGTTCAGCTCCTGGATGACGTACGGCTCGAAGACATGACCACGGGTACCCACCTTGCTGGTCCACATATCCTCGGCAGCCGGGGCGAAGGTGATCCAGTTTTTGGTGCCGTAGTTGTACTCGAAGCCCAGCTTGGTCTTGCTGGGGAGGTCATACCGGAAGCCGGTGAAGAGGGCGAAACCGGTCTTGTCGGTGGGATTCTGATCAGGCTGGAACGGAGAACCGGTCAGAAGCCCCATACCCATTGCCTGACCGGAGACATTCTGTGTCGGGTGGGTAACGCTCATGGCGCCGTCCAGGAAGAAGTTCAGATCGCCGGGGCCCACCTTCTTCAGGGTGGTCATGCCGCCCAGACCGAACCAGTCGATAGAGCCGAGGTTGGTGGTCGGAGAGGTGTTGCCGAAGGCGGTGTTGTTCATGACCGGGAAGTCGAAGATGTTGAAACCGCGATTCCACTGGAACCAGAGGCGGAGCGGGTCGGTGTCGATCGGCACGATGGCCACGCCCAGCATGTCGGTGTCCTTCAGAGAGTTGTTGGGGGTGCTGAAGCCGGACTCAAAGCCGCGACCGTAGCAGACCTTGGCAAAGAAACCGGGCAGCGCGTCGATATCCGGGGCATACCCCAAGGTGCCGCCGTCAAAGGCGTAGTTCACCAGCAGGGCCGGGGTCCCCCCCACGCCGGGACGCTCGTCATCCTTGTGCAGCTGAGCCGGGAAACCGTCGGTGGAGGGGCGACGCCCAACGGAGAACCAGACCGGCTGGTCACCGATGTTCTCCCAGTCGGCGTAGGCCCGGTCCACGTTCAGCAGGCTGCTGGAAGGGACATGGCCCAGGGTGCCGTCAAAGACGCCGGTGCGGTCGGCAAAGTAGGCGTTGCCGTTCAGGGCGCTGTCGCTCTGGTTGCCGAACATCTTGTACATGTTCAGACGGGCGGCAAAGGTGACATCCTCGGTGGCCTTAACATGGAGATCGAGGTTGAACAGGTTGGTGTAGAGGGTGCTGTTGGTCGGCTTGTAGGCCGGGGTATAGGCAGCCAGATTAGGATTAGCCCCTAACGTGTTTTGAATAGTCGGCCCATAGGTAGCGAGAAATTGATTAAATTGGGTAAGACCAGTGGCTTTTACCATGGCAGCTTGCAGATTTTGAGCCGCCATATAGCCATTGAACCCTTGTTGCTGAACAAAATAATTGGCAAGGTTTTTAAAGGTTCCCATTGCATCGGTATAGGCTACGGTCTTGCCCTGGAGGCTGTCGATCTGGAACCGGTAGCTGCCGCCGATTTTGAGCCACTTGCTGAGGGAGTTGTCCTTGATCTGACTTACCTGACCTTTAAGGTCGTCCATCTGCTGAGTCAGCTTGTCAATCTTCACCTGCAGGTCCGCATCGGCCGCCATGGCGGCGGTGGGCAGAGCTGCGACAGCCAGTACTGCGGCCAGCATCAACTTGTTTGCCTTACGCATGCATCTCTCCTTTTCCATAGAAAATGGTGCTGCTTGGGTTAATGGGTGCTGCAACGGCCTTTACTGCCAAGGCTTCCGTCCTATCTTATGTTCCGTTGCCCAGCCTGCAGGCTGGACAAACGTGGACCTTATACACCGAAACATCGGTATGATGCAAACAAATATGCAACAACATTCGATAATTAGTATATAGACCAATCACTATAAAATTATTATTCCGGCCGGTTACGCCCATTCGACCGGTTGCCCTGGGGGTACATTTTTTCGCCGACAACCCGCCGGAGCAGGCTACATGATCTGGATCGGCACCGTGCCGCCGGGGGGCGGGGTGAAGAGCCGCTGTCCCAGTTCGCTGTCGATCATCAGGATACCATGGCCGTTATCCCCCACCAGCCGCAGCTTGGCGATGATGTCGCGGTCGTTGTTCTCTTCCTCGATCTGCTCGGTGATGAACCACTGCAGGAAGATCTGGCTGGCATGGTCCTTGTCCTGCACCGCCTGTTCAATCAGGTCGTTCAGACGACCGGTGATCATCTGCTCGTGGGCCAGGGTCTTTTCATACAGCTCCAGGAGGGTTTGATACCGGTTGGGCACCGCCTCGCTGGCCAGGAACGCGACGTTTTTCCCCTGGTCCACCAGATAGCGATAAAACTTCATGAAATGGATCATCTCCTCCTGGTACTGGACCAGAAACCAGGAGGCGGCCCCTTTGAGCCCCATCTCGTTGGCGCAGGAGGACATGGAGAGGTAGATGTTGGCAGAGAACAGCTCGAGGTTCATATGGTTATTAAGACGTTCGGCCATTGTGGGGGTTATCATGTGTCTGCACCTCCGGTAGGGGTTTGGGCTGCCTGGTGCGGGTGAGTATACGACCGGAAGGCCGTTTTTTCAATCAGCGCTTTCACTTTTGCCGCGATGCGGTATAGTTTAACCGCATCAATAGCAGCAGAGAGGGGGAGACCATGTACGGCGACAGGGTGCGCAACTGGCTGCAGCGGCATTGGAAAAAACTGGCCCTCGCGGGGGGCTGCGCCCTGTTGCTTCTGCTGTTCGTCATCCTGATCCTGCCGGGGATCGTCCGCAGCCGGGCTGAACAGGCCCTTGCCACGGCGCTGCACCGCAGGACAACCATCGCCGGGGTCAGCATCAACCCGTTCGGCATGACGGTGACGGTGGACGGCATCCGGCTCTTCGAACCGGACAACCGCACTCCGTTTGTGCAGTTGGGGCAGGTGCGGGCATCACTGAGCATCGCCTCCCTGTACCGGATGGCGCCGGTGCTGGATGAACTGACCATCACCAACCCCACGGTCCGTCTGGTGCGGACAGCGGCCAACCGGTACAACTTTTCCGATATCCTGGGGCATCTGGCCGGCCGCCCCCCCGCACCCGATACGGGGGTCACCCGTTTCTCGATCAACAACATCAGTATCACCGGCGGCAGCATCGATTTCGACGACCGGGCCGTGGCAGGGGGTAAACTGCACACCATCCGCGACCTGCGGCTCACCATCCCCTTTATCAGCACGATCCCCTACCTGGCTGAGCGGTACACCGATCCGATCTTCTCCGCTGTGGTGAAGGTCGGCCTGCTCAGGGTCGAGGGGAAGGCGAAGCCGCTGGCCAAGGCCGTTCAGGCAACCATCCAGCTGAACCTGGACCGTCTGGATCTCCCCTTTTACCTCCCCTACCTGCCGGCAGCGCTTCCGATCACCCTGACGAAGGGGACCGTGAGCCTGAACCTGACCATCGCCTACCGGGTCCATGCAGACAAGCGTCCCGACCTGACCGTGAGCGGCGAGACAGACCTGGAGAACCTGGCGGTCAGCGACAGAAGCGGGAAACCGCTGGCATCCCTCGCCCGGTTTGCCCTTCAGGCCCGCGCCATCGACCCGTTCAGCCGCCTGGTTGACCTTGACCGGGTAGCCCTCGATGGCCTGACCATCCACCTGAGCCGTGACACCCAGGGGCGCCTGAACCTCCAGCGGCTTTTGACCGCCGAAAGGAAGGCCGCTCCCCCCCCACGGCACCCAGCTGCAAAGACGCCCCCCATGCCTTCCTACCGATTCAGGCTAAGCAGTCTGCATCTCAAAAACGGCGTGGTTACCTTCACCGATCACAAACCCAAGGGGGGGTTTACGGCAGCACTGTCGGGCATCACCCTGAAGGCGGCTAATATCTCCAGCCTGAAGGATGCCAAGGCCAGCTACGAACTTGCCCTGCAGGGGGATCACGGTGAACGGTTCAACGCCTCGGGCACGGCGGTCATCACGCCGCTTGCGGCAACCAGCCGCTTTGCCCTGACCGATATCAAGCTGCAGCGGGGCTGGCCCTACCTGCAGGGGCTGCTGACCCGGCCGGTGAAAGGCACCTTGGCGGTGTCCGGCGAGGCCCGCTATGACGTCGCAAACGGTCTGACCACCCACAATATGGCGGTAACCCTTGAAAACGTCGCCGCATCCTACGGCGCACGGGACAGGACCCGCCTTACCCGGCTTGCCCTGGAGGGGATCGACTTCAACCAGAAGCATAACCGCCTGGAGGTGGGGGGAATACATCTCGCCAAGGGGACGGTGACCCTCTCCCGCGGGGCTGACGGCAGCCTCTCCCCCCTGGCACTGCTGGTACCACAGGGGACACCGGCTGCTCCGCGCACTGCCCCGGCACCACGCCACGATCCACACCACCCGGCCCCAGCGAAACCACTATCGTACCGGGTGCGCCAGATCGACGTCAATGGCCTGAATGTGGGCTTTACGGACAACACCTTCCAGGATGCGCCGGTATTCAGACTGCGTCACATCACACTGGCCACCGGCAATCTGAGCGGCCCCCGCCTGCTGCCGATGCCGCTACGCTTCAGCGCCACCTACGGCAACAACGCACCGCTGCAGGCTTCCGGGACCCTCACCCCGCAGCCGTTCCACTATCGGGGATCGATCAGATTCAGCCGTCTGCCGATCCGGGAGTTC
>JAJYCS010000048.1 GCA_021778115.1 Deltaproteobacteria bacterium | reverse complement strand
TTTTTGCGGGTGGCGGTGCGTGGGTGGCAGGCGGGAATGCTTAAAAGAGGGGCAGAGAAGGGGGGAGGGAGGCGGTCGCTAGCGGCGCACCACCAGGGCCGCCCCCAGGCAGAGCAACATAACGCCCGCACCGCGCAGCGGCGTGAAGGGTATCTGCCGCAGACCGAAGGCGCCGAATTGGTCAAGCAGTACACCGGACACCAGCTGTCCGGCGATGATCATGGCCATGACCGCAGTGGTTCCCAGCCTCGGCACGGCGATGATGGTCATGGTCACGAAGAAGGCCCCCAAGAGGCCGCCGCTCAGTTCCCACCAGGGGGCTGCGCCCAGACCGCGCAGGCTGCCGCGGCCGGCGAGCAGCACCACTAGCAGCATGCAGAGGGTTCCCACGGCAAAGGAGATCAGTGAGCTTTCGTAGCTGCCTACCCGTTGGGCGAGGCGGGCGTTGATGGACGGTTGCACGGCCACCGCGATTCCACCGCAGGCCATCATGAGTACCAGCATCAGATTATTCATAGAACGGTTTCCTCTTACAGTCTGCGAAAGGCCGAGGCCTTGATGGCGGCCCAGATGGTACTGCCGGGGGTAATGGCCAGCTCATGGGCGGCATCGGGGACGATCTCGGCGATCAGGGTGGCCCCGTTGCAATCCAGTTCCACGCCGGTCTTGCGGCCTGCGTCGAACAGGTGCCGTACGGTGCAGGGCAGCAGGTTGCGGGCGCTGATCGCCTCGGGATGCCGTCTGCAGAGGATGATCTCTTTGGAGGAGAGCTCCACCGTGCCGGCCTCCGGCAGGGTGGCGTCGGAGAGCAGCAGTTCGCCCCCTGCCCACGGGAAGGCCAAAAGCCCCTGGGTCTGCCGGGGGGGACCCACCTGCAGCAGGTTGATATAGCCGGCGGGTTGCTGTCCCATCCGCTGGCGCGCCAGCTCCTCGGGTGACACGACGGCCCGCAGTTCCCCCTTTTCCAGCACCGCCACCCGTTCCGTCATCAGCCGCATCTCCAGCAGGGAGTGCGAAATAAACAGAAACGGAATGGTGAACCGTTCCGATACCAGCCGGAGATAGGGGATGATCCGGTGGCGCAGGTCGTCATCCAGGGCCGAGAGCGGTTCATCCATGATCAGCAGGCGGGGGGAGGCGAGGACCGCCCTGCCCAGGGCTACCCGTTGCCGTTCGCCGCCGGAGAGCTTGGCCGGCTGCTGCGCAAGCAGCGGCGTCAGTCCGAGGACGTCGGCCACCTCCTCCAGCTCAATTCGCCGCTGGGCCGCCGGGCAGCGGCGGTGGCCGTACAGGAGATTCTGGCGTACGTTTAAGTGTGGGAACAGGGCGTGTTGCTGGAACACCAGGGCGATCCGGCGACGTTCCGGAGGGAGGTCGATCCGTTTTTCTGCGTCGAACAGTGTCCGGCCGTCTAGGATGATGCGGCCGTCGTCCGGTCGTGAAAGTCCGGCCAAAAGGCCTGCCAGGCTGGATTTTCCGCTGCCTGAGGGGCCGAAGAGCCCCAACCGTTCGCCGCTTACCGTGAGGTCGACCGTCAGCGAGAATGCCCCCTGCCGTTTGCGTAGCTGCAGCTCCAGTTCCATCCTAGGCGGCCTTTCCCCGTTGCAGGACCGTTTCATGCAGCAGCAGGACGGCAACGGACAGCACGACCGATACCAGGCAGAGCAGGAGTGCCGTTCCTTCGCCGTCAGGGGATGAGGCGTAGTCGTAGATCGCCAGCGGCAGGGTCTGGGTGACGCCGGGTATGCTGCCGGCCACGATGATGGTGGCGCCGAACTCACCCAGCGAGCGGGCAAAGAACAGAGACGACCCGGCCAGGATGCCCCGCCGGGACAGCGGCAGGATGACGGTCAGCGTCAGGTCCAGCGGCCCGGCTCCCAGCGAGCGGCCGGCCTGCAGTAGTTGCGGATCGATCCCTTCCATGGCCAATCGGATGGACCTGACCAGGAGCGGGAAGCCGACCACCAGCGAAGCGAGTACCGCCGCCTTCCAGGTGAAGATGATCCTGATCCCCGCCATTCCCAGAAGCCGCCCCAACGGCCCTTCCACTCCTACGAGCAGCAACAGCAGATACCCCACCACCACGGGCGGCAGGATCAGTGGCAGGTTAAACAGGAGTTCCAGCAGCAGCTTGCCGCGGAACCGGCCGAACACCAGCAGCCAAGCCGCGTAAAAGCCCAAGGGAAGCGCCGCCAGTGTGGCAACGGCGCCTACCTTGACGGAGAGCTGCATGGCCTGGATGTCGGTGGGGGCAATGGTCATCAGCGGAGCTCAAAACCTCGTTTTTTGAGGATGGCCTTGGCCTCAGGGGAGGACAGGAACCTGATGAATGCCTGCGCGTCCGGCTTTCTGGCACCGGCGACCGTCAGTACCATCGGATAGCTGACTCGCTCATGCAGGCCTTCCGGGACAACATACAGGATTTTTGCCTGTTTTGACAGCATGAGCGCATCGGTCCGGTAGACGAAGGCCGCATCCACCTCGCCCCGGTCGGCATACAGCAGGCAGGCCCGCACATCCTTGGCCAGCACCAGCCTGTGTGCCACCTGACGGTCGATGCCGGTCTTTTTCAGCGCTTGCATGGCGTATTCGCCGGCCGGCACACTCGTGGGGCTGCCGATGGCGATTCTTTTTAGCTGCAGCAGATCCTGTATGCTCCTGATCTTTAAGCCGGGTCTGCCGGCCACCACCAACTGGTTGTAGGCAAAGATGCTGCTGCTTTGAGCATCCGCCAGCCTCTTGCCGATCAGGTAGTCAACCCATTCCCGGTTGGCCGAGATAAACAGATCGGCCGGGGCGCCGGCCTCGATCTGTTTGGCCAGTGCCCCCGAGGCACCGAAGTTGTTCCGGAAGCTGACACCGGGGTGCTGCATCTGGAAGAGCGCCGTCAGTTCGTTGGTCGATTCGCGCAGGCTTGCCGCCACAGAAAGATGCAGCTCCGTGGCCCATGACGGCAGGGCGAACAGCAGCATACAGAGGGTGATCAGGATGATTCGGATGGGGGTATGCATAGCCTTGTGCTCCTTTGTTTGCGGGGTGTGGGTGGATTAACTGACGCCCAGAATTACGCTGGAAGCCTTAAATAAGGCAGTTGCCATGCCGCCAACCTTCAGACCCAGCCGTTTGGCACTGCCATCAGTAATCACAGCGCTAATCGTGTTGCCGCCCGCCAGATCAAGATCAACTTCACAACTGACCGGCCCCTCCACCAGCTTGGTGATGTTGCCGGTCAGCTGGTTGCGGGTGCTGAGTCTTGACGCTGCCAGATCGCTCGCGATCATCACCGAACTGGCCTTGATGATGGCGTAGGCATCCATCCCTTCCTTCAGTCCCAGGTTGTCGATGGCGCCGTTGGTGACAACGGCGGTCAGTACGGTATCCCCCTTGAGGCTGATGGCGACCTCGGCATTCACCGCTCCCCGCTTCACTGACGATACCGTCCCGTTGAACACGTTGCGCGCGCTTACCCTCATGCTGATCCTCCGTAAGAATTGGTATAGCCGGTCGGTGTCCCCCAACCTGAGATCGAGATTCTTCAGAAATCTTCGATGTTCCTCTTGAATGACCCGGTACTGCTGCAGTACGGCCCGCCCGGCGTCGGTCAGTCTGGCGCCGCCGCCACCTCTCCCGCCGGTGGTACGGGCAACCAGGGGCGTCTCTGCGAGGTTGTTGATCTGGTTCACCATCTCCCAGGCGGTCTTGTAGCTGACCCCCACCGCCTTGGCAGCCTTGGTAATGGACCCCAGCTGTTCAATCTGCTCCAACAGGGCGATCCGATCACCTCCCAGAAAGCGGTCCCGGTCGCTGCTGAACCAGAGGCTCCCATTCAGGGCCATTGACGGGTTCCGATTTCCCATGCCGGTAGCGTGCACCGGGGTCTAAAACAGCACCTGGGCCTGCAGGCGGTAGAGCAGGTCATCGGTGCTCGGCTTGCTGCCATGCTGGATATGGCTGTTGGTGACATCGGCCTGCAGCTTCAGGTTGTGCCTGTTCAGGTACCAGGAGATGGCCCCCTGGGTGTCGCTCTGCAGGTCGCCGGACTGGTCGCGGTTCGGGTCGACGTAGGAGTAGCGCAGGGCCAGCTCCACCGTCCGGGGCAGGATGAAGTAGCCGCTCTGCAGGTACCAGCCCGCTGCCCGGAGTTTTTTGCCCGAACTCCTGCCATCGGCCTCCCCTGCCAGATATTCCCCCTGCAGTGAGAAACCCTGCCACTTGAAGGCGGTATCAACGCTGAAGCTCTTGACATCTATGTTTTCGTTGGTCGTGAACAGTCCCATCCCCTTACCCAGCCACCCGCTGCTGCCGGCGAGGTAGACGTTGTTAGCCTCCAGGGTGTCGGCCTTGGAGGTGGCGTTATAGGTAGCCGCCAGGGTATTCATGTAGTAGTCGGCGCCAAGGGAGAGTTTCGGGCTGCTGCTCTGCGCAAGGTCACCTTCGCTGTACGGCATGGGACCGAACGGGTTGACGGTTATCCGTGCAGCCATGGCGTTTTTGTTGCTGCTGCGGGTGGTGGACTGGCCACCGCCGCCATAGCCGCCGATCTCATAGGTGAGGAGGCTTTTGAAGAGATCGCCGTGCAGTTTCGCGCCGGTGTCAAAGCCGGGACGGAACATGTCCGAGGCGGTCGAGCGGTCGACGAACTCCTGGGAACCGGACGAGTTGAGCCACTGCCGGCCAAAGGGGACCTTTGTCTGTCCCGCCAGCAGCTGCAGTTCCGGGATGGGACGGTAGTTGAGGTAGGCATGTTCCAGCAGTTTTGACGACCCTCCCTGGGTGAGGTCGGTCTGCACCAGGTAGGTAAGTTCCTTGGTATAGGCGTAGCCGCTGAGCCAGAATTTCATCCGTTTCAGTTCCCACTTGCTGACGTTGGGGCTCTTTGCGGTGTCTTGCTGGTCGGTCAGGCTGTAGCGGGCCTGGAGACGGCCACCGACGGACATCCTGAACGCCCGGTCGGCAGAGGTGAAGGTGAACCCTTTCCCCGGCAGGTAGCGGGCAGATGCCTGACCTGTCGTTGTCGGTGGGGGCGCTGTGGCGGCCTGGGTGGTCTGAGGGGTTTGGTGCTGCTGGGGGCCCAGGGCGGTCAGGTCGGCATCGGTGAGTATCCCCTTTGCCCTAAGCAGTTCCGGCAGGGAGCGGGCCGGGGCAGCACCGGTGACCTGCCGGTATTCCTCGGCGGTGATGACCCCCTTGTCCTTGAGGAGCGTCGCCAGATCGGCGGCCTGTGCGGCGCCGGTGGCCAGGGCCAGGGTGATGGCCCCTGCCGCTGTCGTGATACGTCTCATGGTCTGTTGGTGCATCGTGCTGCTCCTTTCGTATGCTCTGTGTAGTGGTCTCCGCTTGTCGTTGTATAAAACAATACATAACGCATGCCAAGAGATGAATTTTCGGTTAATATACTGAAATGGCTCATATGTCGGAGGGGGGCGGTGGGGTGGAGAGGGTACGCGTGCTGACAAATGCAGCAGCTGCTGCAGCGGAACCGGGCAACCCGCTCCGGTGGCCGTCATCTGAGGAGGGCAAGGGGGTAATCCTGATCGCCGGCGGTTACTTCAGGCGATAGCCGACGCCCGGTTCGGTGATGATATGCTGGGGGTGGGAGGAGTCCTCTTCGATCTTGCGGCGTAGGTTGCTGATGTTGACCCGCAGCAGATGGGGCTGCTCCAGGTAGGCGATCCCCCAGACCTGCTTCAGTATCTGGCTGTGGGTCAGGACCTTCCCGGCGTGGGTCACCAGGAGTCTGAGGATATCGTACTCCGTCGGGGTCAGGGTTATCGCCCCCCCCTGACGGGTTACCTGGCGGGCGGTGAGGTCAACGGTCAGGTCGCCGCTCACAAAGAGCGGTTCAGGCGTCTGCTGCAGCGCACGGCGCAGTGCGGCTCGGATCCGGGCCTTGAGTTCGCCGACGCCGAACGGTTTGGCCAGGTAATCGTCAGCCCCGGCATCCAGGGCCGCCACCTTGTCGGTTTCCCGTTCCCGTACCGAGATGACGATGATCGGCACGGAGGACCACTCCCTGATCCGTCTGATCACCTCAATGCCGTCAAGATCAGGGAGCCCCAGGTCCAGGAGGATCAGATCCGGTTTGACGGCTGCAGCGGCCGCCAGGGCCGCATGCCCTCCCTCGGCCAGGTGGAGGCTGCATTCATCCTCCAGGATCGTGGTCAGAAAGCGTCTGATGGCGAGTTCGTCGTCAACGATCAGCAGACGGAACGGATTGTTCTGCTCCGGCATCAGGCCTCCTCCTCCAGTGTCTCCGGCGTTGCGGCCGGGAGGGAGAGGGTTACCCGCAACCCCCCGGCCGTGCTGTTTGCAGCGGTTATGTTTCCCTGGTGCGCCTCGACGATCCCTTTTGCGATGCAGAGCCCCAATCCGGTGCCGCCGCTCTGTTCCGGCACAGCGACCCGGTAAAACCGGTCAAAAATCCGTTCTTCTTCGCCGGCGGGGATACCGGGGCCCCGGTCCTGCACCTCGATGAAGACGGTCTGATGCGAGCAGTGGGCCGAGACGGTGAGGGGGAACGTCGGCGGGGAATAGCGGAGTGCGTTGTCCAGCAGATTGACCAGGGCCTGGGTCAGCAGGGGGAGGTCAATGGTGACCGGCGGGAGCCCCGGTGCCAGCGAGGTGTCGATTCTGCGGCCGCCTAGGCGGGATTCCACAGCGCCGATGGCGCAGCCGATCAGCTCATCGATCTCGCACGGTTCCGGGCGGAGGGTGAGCGCGCCTGCCTCCAGACGGGTCATGTCGAGCAGGTTGCTCACAAAGCGGTTCAGTCGTGAGGCCTCATCCAGGGCGGTAATCGTGAGCTCACGCCGCTTGGCCGGCCCAAGGGGACAGTCCTCGGCCAACAGGGTGTCGAGGGCCCCGGCGATGGTCACCAGGGGGGTGCGCAGATCGTGGGAGATGGAGTTGAGCAGCGCCTGTTCAAGGTGGCTCTTTTCCCGCAATACCCGTGTCTCTTCGGCATCCCTGGCCAGTTGCACCCGTTCAAAGGCCATGGCGGCCTGGGCGGCGAAGGCGTCGAGCAGTTGCCGGTTTTCCCGCAGGGCCGCCTGCCCCGCTGCCGCCACCATGACCCCGATGGTGGCGCCGCCGGATTTGATCGGCAGATAGGTGGCGTCGGCATCGGCGAAGGCGGCGGTTCCCGCCCCGGCATGCCGGCCGCTCCGGATGACCCAGGCGATGGTGGGCTGGTCCGTATCGTCGGACGGTCGCTGCCCACCTGACGGCAGCGGCACGGCAACGCCGTCGCGGTACAGCACCACCCGCAGGTCGGCATGGAGGGTGGCATCCACCGCCCGACGCAATGCCTCCACCACGGCGTTGTCATCAAGGGCGCCCGCCAGGTCACGGGTGAGGTGGTAGAGGCAGCTGGTCCGGGCCTCCTGTCGTTGTACCTGTGCCACCTGCCGGCCGAGCCTGGCCACCAGGGTGCTGATCACCACCCCCACCACGAACAGGGCAAAGAAGGTGATCAGGTATTCGGTGTCCTCAACCCGTAGCGAGAATCGGGGGGGGACGAAGAAGAGATCAAAGGCGACCACCGATAACAGGGCGGTCAGGATGGCCGGTTTGAGCCCCAGCCGTGTGGCGGCCAGGACCACGGCCAGCAGGAAGATCATGACCATGTTGGTCGGGGCCAGGTAGGGGTGGACCGCGGCACAGAGCAGAGAGGCCAGCACCACCAGCAGGATGGCGCCGAGATAGCCGAATACGGGACGTATCGTTGTCATGGCATCAGTGTAGCGCCGAATGGGGCAGCTGTCAGCTGCCAATGAAGGCTATGCCCGCACCCGGATCGGCAGAATGACCGTGGTCAGCCCGTCCCACTGCAGCCGGCGCTGGATGGCGAAGGCGGTCTCGTTGTGCAGCAGCCGGTGGTAGAACTTCTCCAGTTTGAAGGTGATCTGGCCGGTAAAGACCGTGGACCGGGGGAACTCCTCGGCGGTCTGCTTGCACAGGGTCACGGCGCTCTCCACGACATCGGTGGCCAGGGCGGTGCGGTACTCCGCGGCAAAGCCCAGCCGATGGGCCATGGCCACGTATTTCTCCAGGCTGGCCGTTACCGATGCCTCCAACGCCTCGATCTCTTTTGCTCCCTTGAATGAGCCGGAATCGATCATGGCCACCGAGATGAAGACGATGTTCTTGTAGGTGCGCGGAAAGGTGCTCATGATCGAGAACAGGGTGTGCAGGCCGAAGCCGCTGTACCCCGAGACCAGCTGGATCGCGGTGGGGGCGTTCTTGTCCAGGGGCGGCGGTTCGCCGTGGGAGGAGACCGGCACGTCCAGCAGGGTCTCGTCCAGGTCCCGCATCCCCTCACGGACCCGGACGTAGTGCCCCTTGATCAGGTAGCAGAGGCCGATCACCACCGAGGTGATCACCAGGGTCAGCCACCCCCCCTCGGCAAACTTCTCCACCGTGGTGATGATCAGGATGGTGACGCAGAGCAGGAGGCCCACCAGATGCACCAGCAGATGCCGGAACCACTGCGGGTCTTCATGGCGCCGCCGGATGAAGAACTTGGACATCCCCAGCTGCGAGAGGGAAAAGGTCACAAAGACGTTGATGGAGTACATCACCACCAGCGCCGCCACGGAACCGCCCGTATGGAGCAGGAGCAGGATGGAGGCCACCCCCATCAACATGATCCCGTTGCGCATGGTGAGCCGGATCGACAGGGCGGCGAAACGGTGCGGGAACCAGGAGTCCACCGCCATGTTGGCCATGACCCGGGGGCCATCCACAAAGCCGGTCTGAGCCGCCACCAACAGCAACGCCCCTTCGGAAAAGATGGTGACAAAGGCCAGCCAGTTGCCCATGGGCCAGTGGGCAAACAACCCGTCAGCCAGGACCGCGTTGAGGGTCTTCCCCTCCACCGGCCTGATGTCGATCAGGGCGTAGCAGAGGAAGAGCACGCCGGCGGTAAAGGCCAGGGAGGTGGCCATGTAGACCATGGTCCGTTTGCCGGTCTTGACCCGCGGTTCCCGCATGATCTGCAGGCCGTTTGACACCGCCTCGATCCCGGTGTAGGTACCGCCCCCCAGGGAATAGGCCCGCAGGGAGAGGAGCAGTACCCCCATAAAGCCGATCGTGCCGAGGTCATGGCCAAACTGGTGGTGGATGGTCCCGGCAAGGGGCATGATACGGTCGGTATGGGCCAGCACGCCATAGATCAGCAGGAGCAGGTGGGTCAGGACAAAGACCATGAAGATCGGCGCCATGACGGCGATGGACTCCTTGACCCCCCTGATGTTCAGGATGATCAGGATAACGGTCAGCAGGCAGGCCACCGGCACCTTGTACTGATGCAGGGACTGCGGCACATAGCTGAACAGCGCATCGACGCACGAGGCGATGGAGACGGTGATGGTCAGCACGTAATCCACCAGCAGGGCCGCCCCGGAGACCACACCGGCCTTTTCCCCCAGCATATGGGTGGCGACGATGTAGCCGCCGCCGCCGTTGGGGAAATGTTCGATGATCCGCGAATAGGCGTAGGAGATGATGAAGACCGTCAGGGCGGTTGCCAGCCCCAGGAAGACCGCAAGGTAGCCATGTTCTCCCAGTGCCCGGAACGCCTCTTCAGGGCCGTAGGCCGACGAGGAGAGGCCGTCCGCCCCCAGGCCGATCCAGGCTAGGACCGGGATCAGGGCCATCCGATGGAATAGTTGCGGGTCTTTCAGGTACTTGGGGGCGCCGAAGATGGTCCGCAGAATCCTGCTCAGGGGCGATCCGTTTTCCGGTGATTGGTCAGTCATCGGTAGCCCCCTGCCTGAGCGAGGCCACGGGGACCAGACGCCAGCGTCCAAGATTCCGGTCATAGACCGGCGCCGTCCCTGCTTCATAGGGGGGAGGCGCTTCTCTGGTGACCCCTTCCGCCCCCTCAAGTTCAGCGGGGGAGCGGAACTCTTCGCCCTCGTACAGGCCATTGTCGACGTTAAACAGGTACACCTTCATGACGTTCTCTCCTTGGTACCGATCATAGCGTGTCTCATATCAAGAAGGTGTCAAAATGGAGTGCGGGCAGGTCAACGGCGCATCAAGAAGCCATCAAGGGGGGAGGGAGCTTTGCAGGCGGGCGGGTCGTTATAAAACAGGTTGACAGCGCTATGCCATGCGGGGTATGGACAGGACGTTCCTCGTTAGCATGAGGCGTTTGCACAAACAGAGGCTACTGCCCGGAAACGTCGAAAGACGCCAATGGGTAGACCAGGTCTTGCCGGCTTAAGGCTTGACTTAAGGTAGCTGGTCCCTGCGACCTACGTTGTGCACTGCCGAAAACCTACGAGTGGGGAATCATGCCCAGCCTCTCTCTGGCCACGGTTTCCCGTGGCCTTTTTTATCGGCTCAACCTATAACCGGAAAGGTGGTGGTTCCCTCCTTGGACAGTCATCGATGTAACAACGTTCAAATGCGCCTCAGCCTGCGCTGAATCCCCCTCCCAATTTTTCCGGATTCCGTCGCGGCATAGGCAGGGCCCTATACGTCGGCGGAGTGCCATCCGGTCGCATAACGGAACACTCCTGTTGGTAAATCGTTTCTTTTCCGCAATCAGTCTGTTACGCCAGCGGTGCAGCATTGGTCCGCTGCGCCTACCAACGCCATGCCTGCGTTTGCGGACGATACAGGAGGTTTTCCGTGTTCACGATTTCAAACGTCTATTATGAACTGCGTCGCATCTGGAAGGCGATCACGTTCTTCTTCGTCATCTCCGGCCCCGGGCTCGTGGTGATGATCGCCGACAACGACGCCGGCGGCATCACCACCTATGCCGCCACCGGCGCCAGGTACGGCTACCACTTGCTCTGGTTTCTGGTTATCCTGGTGCCGGTGGCCTACTACGTGCAGGAGATGACGGTCCGGCTGGGGGCGGTCACCAAGCGGGGCCACGGTGAGGCGATCTTTGCCGGTTTCGGCGCCTTCTGGGGCTGGTTCTCGCTGATCGATCTCCTCTTTGTCAACTGGCTGACCCTGGTGACCGAGTTCATCGGCATGACCTCGGCCCTGCGGATCTTCGGTATCCCCCCCTGGCTCACGGTCATCGGCATCTGCGTCATCATGCTGATCATGGTGGTGCAGGGGGGGTACTGGACCTGGGAGAAGATCGCCATGCTCTTCTGCCTCGTCAACCTGATCTACATCCCCGGCGCCTTCATGGTCAATCCGTCGCTGCACGACATCATCCATAACGGGTTTGTGCCGCACCTGCCGCCGGGAGGGTTCACCAACGATCTCTTCTTCTTCATCATGGCCAACATCGGCACCACCATCGCACCCTGGATGCTGTTCTTCCAGCAGAGCGCCGTGGTGGATAAGGGGACCAAGGAGAAGGAGATACCCTGGGGGAAGGTGGATACCCTGGTGGGATCGGTGCTGACCGTGGTGGTGGCGATCTTCATCGTGATCGTCACCGGCACGATCCTGTCGGGGGTCACCATCGACGACGCGGCCCAGGCCTCGCAGATGCTGATGAAAAGCAACAGGTATGCCGGCACCTTCATGGCGATCGGTCTGTTCGATGCCGGTTTTCTGGGGGCGGTATGCATCTCCCTGGCCAGTTCCTGGGCACTGGGTGAGGTGTTCGGCTGGGCCCACTCCCTCAACAACAAGGTCCGCGAGGCCCCCTGGTTCTACGGGTTCTACTTTGTCTCCCTGCTGACCGCCGGCTGCGTGGTGCTGATCCCCAAGGCGCCCCTGGTGCTGATCACCCTGTTCGTGCAGGTGGTGGCGGTAACGCTCCTGCCGGCGGCCCTGGTCTTCCTGATCCTGCTCTTGAACAACAAGAAGACCATGGGTGACTACACCAACACCCTCTGGCAGAATATCGTCACCTCCATCATCGTGGTGGCGATCGTGATCCTCTCCACCCTCTACGGGATCAGCGCCCTGTTCCCGAACTTGTTTACGTAAGGGAGGCATTGCCATGCTGCGTGACTTTCTTTCCCACAACTTTTCCAAGATCCGCGAGATCAACCGCAAGTATGCCGTGCCGAATGTCGAGATGTCCGGCTGGGTCAGAGGTTGCCTGCTCTTTCTGCGCCTCTATCTGATCTTCCTGGTGGGGCTCCTGCTCTACAAATTCATCACCCTGCTCTGAAAGGAGGGATGCCCATGTCCGACATTGCCATCGACACCGGCAGTTCTCATGGTCAGGTATTTTTCCTGAGTGACCTGATCGCCACGCCGGTCTATCTGCATAACAAGAAGATCGGCAAACTGAACGATCTGCTGATCCGCGAATACGAGAAGCTGGCCGAGGTAACCCACCTGATCGTCACCCGCCCCTTTGGCCACAAGGCGCTGCTGGTCCCCTATGCGCAGGTGCTGGTGTTCGACCGCGAACGGATAACGGTCGAGCTGGCCGACCTTGCCGCCTACGAACAGGAACCGGAAGGGCCGCAGGTGCTGCTCAAGGACCATGTCCTGGACAAGAAGGTGATCGATCTGGACGGCAAGGAGATCGACATCGTCTACGACGTCAAGCTCCAGATGCGCGACCGGCGGCTGTATGTCACCGACGTGGACTTCAGCCGCTACGGTCTGCTTAAACGCCTGGGGCTGCGCTTTGTGGCCCGCTTCTTCTACCATATGGCGGAGCTGTTTAAGAAGGAGACCATCCCCTGGGCCTATGTCCAGCGGTTACCGGAGACCATCGGCAGCTTCAAGGGCAATGTCCGGCTGAATATCCTGAAAGAGGCACTGCCCGATCTCCACCCGGTGGACCTGGCCGATATTCTGGAGGAGCTTTCCGAGGAACAGCGTCTGGCGATCTTCAACGAACTGGAGACCGATCAGGCCTCGGATACCCTGGAGGAGATCGAGCCCCGAGTCCAACGTAGCCTGATAGCCGCCCTGGACAAGGAGCGGGTGGCCGACCTGATCGACGAGATGACCCCGGCCCAGGCGGCTGACGTCCTGGCGGTGTTGCCGGCGGCCCAGGCCGAAGAGATCATGGACCTGATGGAGCATGAGGAGTCGGACAAGATCGAGGCGCTCTTGGAAGATCAGGAACATGCTATCCATGACCTGGCCAGCGCCAACTACATCCGCTTTGGGTCGGACACGACCGTCGATCGGGTGATCTCGGCCTACCGTGGGTTGGCGGAAGAGGCCGATGTGCTGGAGTATATCTATGTCGTGGACCACGACGGCCGGCTGTGCGGGGTGCTCAATCTGCCGGAGCTCCTAATGGCAGAACCGGGCGAACATCTGGCCGCCATCATGACCACCCAGGTGGTCAGCCTCAACTGGGAGGATTCGATCAGCGAGGCGGCGGAGAAGTTCACGCGCTACGGCTTTTCGGCCTTGCCGGTGCTCGATGAGGGCGCTGCTATCCAGGGTGTTGTTCCGTATCGAGATGTCATGCAACTGGAACACAGCTACACGTAACGGGGTGGCCGGACGGCATAAGAGACAAAAATAATCCTTTACATTCGGCCGCCAGTTTTTGATAATAAAAATCAAGATTAACAGACAGTGTCACCGCAGGGAGGATACGGCCATGTCACTAGCAGCCATCTCATCAAGCAGCGTTGCAGCGGTCTATAACCAGCCATCAGCGGCAGCGGCCCGGCAACCGGCCAAGGCGCCGCAACAGACGGCGGCCAAAGATACCGTCTCCCTATCGCCACAGGCGCAGCAGTTAGCCAGTGATGGCGATCCGGCCGCCCTTGAGGCGCAGGAATCCGCGTCCGAGAAGGCGAGCGAGGCCATGAAAGGGAAGGCCTGAGGGAGAGCGTCAGCCGAAGAAAGGGGGCATACCAGGTACACCGGTAGCCCCCTTTCGCTGTAGGGTGATGTCGCGTATCGCTCGCCGGTTATCCGCTACAGAGGCTGCAAAGGGGGAGGATACCTATGCCAACACGCATTCCAGCGCTCTTCGTCTCCCACGGCGCGCCGAGCATCCTGCTCGATGAGTCCCCCACCCGGAGCTTTCTGCAGCAGCTGGGGAGAACCGTGGGCAGACCGAAGGGGATCGTCTGCATCTCGGCCCACTGGGGGACGGCCGCGCCTCAGGTGACGCTGCATCCGCAGCCGGCGACGCTCTACGATTTCGGCGGCTTCCCGGAAGAGCTCTACCAGCGGACCTATCCGGCGCCGGGCGACCCAACTCTGGCCCAGCAGGTTTTGACCCTCCTGCGTGCAGACGGTGTCCCTGCCGAGCCAAACCCCTCCCGTGGCCTTGACCACGGCGTCTGGGTACCCCTCATGCTGAGCTACCCGGCGGCGGATGTCCCGGTCGTGCAGCTCTCGGTCCAACCGGATGCGGGGCCGGAACAGCACCTGGCCATCGGGAGGGCGCTCCGTTCCCTGCCCGACGAAGGGATACTGATCCTCGCCAGCGGTGCGGCAACGCATAATTTGCGGGATTTCTCTCGGTACCCCCTGCTCTCCCCCCCGGTGCCGTATGCGCGGGAGTTTGCCGACTGGCTCAAGGATGCGGTGCTGCAGGGCCGCACCGACGAGCTGCTGCAGTACCGGCAGCGGGCCCCCCACGCACGGTTGAACCATCCCACCCCCGAGCACTTCCTGCCGCTGTTTGTTGCGCTGGGCGCCGGAGGCGCCGGTCGTATCCTCCATGATGCCTACACCTACGGGGTGCTCTCCATGGCGGCCTTTGCCTGGCAGTAGTCCACAGGCGGGGATGGCCAGCAGGTTGCCGGGCGGGACGTCGGGATTGTTTGGGAGGATATGCAACATTGCCGTTACCAATCCGCGCTACGGTCGTAGACATTCCTGTGCCGAGCCTACCAGATACGCAAAGACCTCGCCACGGGTGAAAACAAAACCGGGCATCTCGTTCAGGATATCCTCCAGCAGGTGCAGTACCCGGCCATCAAGCGTCTGCAAGGCCGCCATGGCGGCCCCCAGCATCGGCAGCACCTCGTATAGGTCGTCCCGGTTGAAGGGGGCCGGATCGGGCAGGCCGGCGAATTTCGGCTCACTGCGGGTGGCGACATACTTACGGTATTTGAATTTCAGGTCCGCTGCCTTGATCAGTACCATGATCCCTCCCGGTTTAATGGCCGCCGCAGCCGCCGCAGCCGCCGCCGCAGCCGGCCATTGTGAAACCGCCAGGCCCGGCGGTGCCGCACACCGCCAGCGAGGCCTTGTCAATCCGCCACTCACTGCCGTCCTGGCGGCCCAGCAACTGGTGCTGCTTGAGCATCATCAGGATACGCGGTTCGGTGGTTTTCAGTACAACTGCCGCCTCGGCCAGTGAAACAAAGTCGGTTCCTGTCGTGCACATGATGATCTCCCGTGTCGGTCTAGCCAGGTACCTCACGCCGCCTTCAGCAACCCCGCGCCGTTCAGGTACATCCGCATCAGCTCCCGGTCCTTCAGGTCACGCTTGCGCTGTAGCGCCTCGTGCCGCACCACCGGCAGGAGCAGCCCGGCATCCTCGCGGGAGAGCACGATACCCAGGGTCCGGTAACGCTCGATCAGGCCGCTGGCACCGGAATGCTTGCCCACCACGATCTGCCGTGCCAGCCCCACCTCGGCCGGGTCAAACCCTTCGTAGTTATGGGGGTCTTTCAGTACGCCGTCGGCATGCAACCCCGCTTCGTGGGCAAAGACCCGTTCGCCCACCACCGCCTTCCAGGCCGGCAGGTCACGCCGGGAGGCCTTGGCCACCACAAGCGACAGCTCGCGGAAGCGGTGGGTCTCGATGCCGGTCTCGATACCACAGGCGTATTTCAGCCCCATCACCACCTCCTCCAGGGCGGCGTTGCCGGCCCGTTCCCCCAAGCCGTTGACGGTGGTGTTGACAAAACGGGCCCCGGCCCGGATACCGGCAATGGCGTTGGCGGTGGCCATTCCCAGGTCGTTGTGGGTATGCACTTCGATGGCCACCTCCGGCACGCTGGCCCGCAGCCAGGCCACCCTGTCGTAGAGGGTGAACGGGTCCATGATCCCCAGGGTGTCGCAGAAGCGGAAACGGTCGCCACCCAGTTCGCGGGTGATCTGCAACAGCTCCACCAGAAAACCTATATCCGCCCGGCTGGCATCCTCGCCCCCCACCGAGACGTACAGCCCCTGCGCCTTTGCAAAGCCCAGCGCGGTTTTGAGCTGCTCCTTGACCGCCTGGCGGTCTGTGCCCAGCTTTTTGGCGATCATCTGGTCCGAGACCGACAGCGAGATGTCAACCGCCGTGATGCCGCAGGCGATACTGGCCTCGATCTCGGGGATCAGGGCCCGGTTCCAGGTGATCAGCCGGGCATTCAAATTCAGCTCCACCAGGGCGCGGATGCTGTCCCGCTCCTCCTCACCCATGGCCGGGATGCCGCACTCGATCTCCGGTACGCCGATGGCGTCCAGTAAACGGGCAATGGCCAGCTTTTCCCGCAGCGAAAAAACCACCCCGGCGGTCTGTTCACCGTCCCGCAGGGTCGTATCGTCGATGATGATGTCCGATGGTGTGGTCATGGCAGACTCCTTTCGTGGCGCGCGTATCCTGGTGATGCAGGCGGGATGCCAACACAGAGCTCCATGCTATCGGTATGTTGCGACCTGACCTCCTGTTGTGGGACTGTTTACGCAGCACTGACGGGCAAAAAAGAGGCAGTTGCGGATCTCGATTCGATGAGCTACAGTTGTAAAACGTCGTTTATGTAAAGGGGGGAGCTATGCTGGAGGCAACGGTATCCCTGCTGCTCACCGATGAGCTGCCGCTGCTGTCGGTCAGCGACCCCATCGAGCAGTTGCTTGGCTACCCTCCGGCAGTGCTGCGCGCTGCACGTATCCACCTGAAAGAGCTCATCCATCCCCACGATGCCGATGTAGCCGACCTGCTATTTTCACACAGTCCCACCACGAACAGCGGTATGATCAACATCCGGCTTCGGCAGGCCAACGGCCGTATCCGCTGCATCAGAGCGATCTTTGCAAAGCGTCCTGATGAAGGGGCCAACGCCCTTGTGCTTGAGCTGCAGCTGCAGGATGCAAAATCGCTTGAACGGACCCTGGAGGATGCAGGCTCCCTAGCGCCGTTGCGCGCCATGATGGAAAATACCAATGACTACATTTACTTCAAGGACCGCAACCATGTCTTTACCGGCGCCAGCCAGTCCCTGGTCAGCTTGTGCCAGCCGGCAGAGCACTGGAGCGACCTGATCGGGCAGACCGATTATGACGTCTTTCCCGAGGAGTATGCCGACATCTACTATCGCCTTGAAAAACAGGTGTTCAGCGAAGATCCCTTCCGCTTTTCACCCGACTTTCTCAATAAGTTAGTGCCTTCTCGCTGGTCACACTGGGGCACAGAACCAAACTGGAAGCTAGACTATCCGATTCACGACAATGTGCTATTCCTACAAACGATCGTTCTCTACTCCCTGTTGGATTACGATCGCTTATCTCGTTTGCG
>JAJYCS010000101.1 GCA_021778115.1 Deltaproteobacteria bacterium | reverse complement strand
AAGCAACCAGCAAAAAACAGAAATCTTCTCCCAAGCTAAGTGCAAAAAACATCAGGCGGGGGAGATGGGAACCAAATTCAACCGTTTTTCAAAGGCCTGATAGAGCTGATCCAGCACGGGCAAACCATTCTGGGCTCGTATTTCCTGCTTGAGCAACTGGGCCACAAATTAGCCCATTCAGGCAAAGGCGGGGAAGCTGACCACATCATTCATATAACCAGCCATCACTAACCAAAACACAAACGGGAGGGGTAAAGCCCCTCCCGATGTAGATACAGGCGTTTATACATGTACCGCTATTACGCTTGACGTAATAAACTCTAATGCGATAGGATTAAAACAAAATGATACTTTCATTTCGAGATAAAGACGTTGAATCGTTATTTCATGATAAGCCGGTAAAGCGTTTCCGGGCAATCGAACGGCAGGCCCGGCGTAAGCTGTATTACCTGCATGCAGCCAAAACATTGAACGATCTGCTGATACCTCCGGGAAACCCTCTGGAAGGTTTAAGCGGCAACCGTGAAGGACAATACAGTATCCGTATTAACGACCAGTGGAGAGTCTGTTTCAAATGGATTGATGGTAATGTTGTTGACGTTGAAATTGTCGATTACCATTAAAAGGATAGAACACTATGACATCATATCTTGACCCCATACACCCCGGAGAGATTCTGTCTGAGGAGTTTTTGCAGCCCTTGGGTATCAGTATCAACCGTCTTGCCCGTGAAATTAGTGTGCCACCCGGCAGGATCAGCACCATTGTCAACGGAAAGCGTGCAATCAGCGCAGATACAGCCTTGAGGCTGTCAGCTTATTTTGGCACGTCTCCTGAGTTGTGGCTTAATCTTCAGACTGACTATGATCTGCGGCTTGCCCGACGGAATACAGAGTTGCATATTGTGCCGTTGAAGCTGGCTGCATAACCGCAATAAAAAAGCCGGGGCTGGCCGGCTGGAAAATGTCAGCGGCCCGCCTGCGGCGGGCTTGTTTTGAAAGTGCAACGGTATTGATTCGCGTCATAACTTGCTGATATTAATGCTCGCCTCCCAGTTCTCATTTTTATCAAGTGGAGCGCGCCAGTCGGCAACAAAGGGGTTACCGTATGATGCTGTAAACCCTTTGTTACACCCTGATATTCCAAGAGGATCATAGTGGCCGCACACAGGTAAGGGGGCGGGATGAGGCTGCGTATCGTCATGTTCGGCGGGAGTGTCGGGATGTTGCGATGAGGCGGGGGTATCTGTTGCAGGGGTTTGTGCCGTTCAGTAACAGCCTGTTACTGCATGAGGCCTTGGCCGGTCTCACCCTGGCCGCTTTGGCGATACCTGAAGTGATGGGCTATACCAAGATAGCCGGCACACCGGTCATCACCGGTCTGTACACGATGCTCGTGCCGATGTTCCTGTATGCCCTGTTCGGTTCATCCCGTCACCTGGTGGTCGGGGCGGATTCCGCCACTGCCGCCATCCTGGCCGCCGGCATTGCCGGCATGGCGGCCCCCCGCTCTGCCGAGTGGGTCGCCTTGGCCGGCATACTGGCCTTGATGACGGCTTTTTTTCTGTTCCTCGCCCGTTTTGCCCGGCTGGGCTTCCTGGCCGATTTTCTCTCCCGCACCGTGTTGATCGGGTTTCTCTCCGGCGTCGGCATGCAGGTGGCGCTCGGCGAACTGGCCAGTTTACTCGGGCTGCCCCATGACGGCCCCCGTACCCTGTTCCACGCCGTCGCTGCCCCCGGCTTCATCGCACGGATCCCCCTGCCCGATGCAGCCGTGGCGATTGCGGTGCTTGCGGTTATCCTGGGGGCACGAAGGATCTCCCCGAGGCTCCCCGGCCCGCTGATGGCTGTCCTGCTTGCCATCGCCGCAAGCCGACTCTTCGATCTGGGCAGCCATGGGGTGCATCTTCTCGGCCCCCTGCCCGGCGGCCTGCCGTACCCGGCCCTGCCCGACGGCATCGGCAACTGGCAGCTGCTGCAGAAGCTGGCCCCCACCGCCTTTGCCATGTTCGTGGTGATCCTCTCCCAGAGTGCGGCCACGGCCCGTGCCTATGCCATGCGCTACAACGAGCCGTTTGACGAGCATGTCGATCTGGTGGGGCTTGCCCTGGCCAACGTCGGTGCTGGGCTGACCGGGACCTTTGTGGTGAACGGCAGTCCCACCAAGACCCAGATGGTTGACAGCGCCGGTGGCCGCAGCCAGCTGGCACAGATCGTCGCCGGCCTGCTGGCGGTACTGGTGCTGCTCTGTTTTACCGGCCTCCTCGCCGCTCTCCCCACGGCGGTGCTCTCTGCGGTGGTGCTGTTGATCGGTTGTGAGCTGATCGACCTCCGGGGTATGAGGAAGATCTGCCGTGAGCGCCCCTGGGAGTTCTGGGTGGCCTTGGCCACGGCCCTGGCCGTGGTGTTGACCGGTGTGGAGAAGAGCATCCTGTTTGCCATTGTCATGTCGCTCATCGTCCATACACGCCACGGCTACCGGATGAACAACATGGTGCTGGTGGCCGATGCCGAGCATGGCTGGCACCAGCAGAAGGCGAGCCCGGAGGGGCAACTGGCGCCCGGGCTCATGATCTACCGGTTCATGCATAACCTCTACTACGCCAATACCCAGCGTCTAATGGCCGAGGTGAACCGGCTGGTGGATCAGGCTGACCCGCCCCTGCGATGGTTCTGCCTGGATGGGGCTGCAATAAATGATGTGGATTTTACGGCTGCCGAGGCGTTGCGGCGGCTCCATGAGGTCTTGGCGGGCAAGGGGGTCAGGCTGGTGTTTTGCGAGCTTGTCGATGAGGTGACGGTGGAGTTCGACCGTTCACGGCTCACCGAACGGTTTGGCCGTGATGCCCTGTTCCCCTCACCGGCAGCGGCGCTTGCCGCCTACCGGCAGGAGAACAGGGCGGTGGAACCGGCGGCGTAAGGAACAGGGTTATCGTTGTTCGTTCTGCCGATTGCGGTGTGTAAGGGCGGCGCCGACAAAGGCCCTGAAGAGCGGGTGCGGGACCAGCGGTTTTGATTTGAACTCGGGGTGAAACTGACAGGCCAGGAACCAGGGGTGATCAGCCAGCTCGATGATCTCAACCAGGTCCTTCTGCTGGTTGATGCCGGACAGCACCAGCCCTTTGCCGGTCATCAGCTCCCGGTAGCCGTTGTTGAACTCGTAGCGGTGGCGGTGCCGCTCGGTGATCTCGTTCTCGTTGTAGGCCTCGAATGCCTTGGTGCCTTTGGTGACAGTGCAGGGGCAGGCCCCCAGCCGCATGGTGCCGCCTTTCTTATGCACTGATTTCTGCTCCTCCATCAGGTGAATCACCGGTTCCTTGCAGTCCGGCTTAAATTCGGTGGAACAGGCCTTTTTCATGCCGCAGACGTTGCGGGCGAATTCCACCGCCGCCATCTGCATCCCGAGGCAGATGCCGAAGAACGGCACCTGTCGGGTCCGGGCGTATTCGATGGCCAGCACCTTGCCTTCGGTGCCCCGCTCACCGAACCCCCCCGGCACCAGTACCCCGTCCACATCGTCCAGCCAGCCGTCCACCCCGTTTTCCATCAATTTCTCTGCGTCGATGTACTTGAGATAGATTCGGAGAACCCCTTGCTTCTGATCAGCTATCACCTTGTAATTCTTGATGAAGCCTTCCGTTTTCAGCACATTGGCTATGCTGACCTTGAGGTTCGAGGACGGCAAATCAACTTTTTGCAGTTTTGCCATCACACCGTTCCG
>JAJYCS010000047.1 GCA_021778115.1 Deltaproteobacteria bacterium | reverse complement strand
TCGACCAGGCCGTTCTGGCGCAGGGTCTCGCCGGTGGAGACCAGATCGACGATCCGTTCGGAGAGCCCCACCAGCGGTCCCAGCTCGATGGAACCGTACAACTTGATGATCTCGGCCTGCAGCCCCTTGGCGGCAAAGTATGTTTCAGCGATATGGGGGTACTTGGTGGCCACGCGGATATGGGAACAACGGGTCGGATCGTCGCTTGTTGCCAGATGGGCCGGTTCCGCCACCATCATCCGGCAGTAGCCGAATTTGAGGTCCAACGGCTCGTACAGGTCTTTATCCTGCTCCAGGAGGGTGTCCTTCCCGACAATCCCCAGGTCTGCACAGCCGTATTCAACGTAGGTAGGGACATCGGTGGCGCGAACGATCAAGGCGCGCAGCTGTTGTTCGGGATACTCGAAGATCAGTTTGCGGGAGTCCTGCAGCATGCTCTCCAGATGGATGCCGATCGTGCCGAACAGCGTGATGGACTCCTCCAGGATGCGGCCCTTGGGGATCGCTATGGTCAGCAGGTCGTTCATGGTCCCTGTACCCGTTCAATGCAGGCCCCTAAGCCCGAGAGTTTGCTCTCCAGGAGTTCATATCCCCGGTCCAGGTGGTAGATGCGGGAGATCTCGGTGATGTTTTCAGCCACCAGTCCGGCCAGCACCAGGGATGCCGAGGCGCGCAGGTCGGTGGCCATAACCGGGGCCCCTGACAGCTTCCTGAGGCCTTTTACCGTGGCCGATTTCCCCTCAATGGTGATATCCGCCCCGAAACGCTGCAACTCGGAGACGTGCATGAAACGGTTCTCAAAGATGTTTTCGCTGATGACGCTGGCGCCGTCGGCCACGCACATAAGGGCCATGAACTGGGCCTGCATGTCGGTGGGAAAACCGGGATAGGGGCGGGTCTTGATGTTGACCGCCCTGGGGCGTCGAGGCCCCTGGACCCGTACCACCCCATCCTTGCTGGTGATCTCCACGCCGGCATCCTGCAGCTTGAAGCAAAGGGCGTCTAAGTGCTCCAGTTTCATGTTGTGGATCATGACATCACCGCCGGTGATGGCGGCGGCGATCATGAAGGTGCCGGCCTCGATCCGGTCCGGCATCACCTCGTAGTCCGCCGGGGTTAGCTGCTCCACCCCCTGGATCCGGATGGTGTCGGTGCCGGCGCCTTCTACGTGGGCCCCCATCAGGTTCAGGTAGGCGGCGAGATCGACAATCTCAGGTTCACGGGCCGCGTTTTCCAGGATGGTTTCCCCCTTGGCCAGGGCCGCCGCCATCATCAGGTGCTCGGTTCCCCCGACGGTGGAGAGGTCGAAGTTGATCCGTGCTCCTTTAAGCCATTTTTTACAGAGGGCTTCCACGTAGCCGTGCTCTAGTCTGATCTCGGCGCCAAGGGCCTTCAGGCCTTTCAGGTGCTGATCAATCGGCCGGGCGCCGATGGCGCACCCCCCCGGAAGGGAGACGCGCGCCCTGCCGAAACGGGCCAGCAGGGGACCGAGGACCAGCACCGAGGCACGCATCGTCTTGACCAGGTCGTAGGTGGCCTCCACGGTGTTGATGGAAGCGGCGTCGATCCGCAATGAGGAACCGGCCCGTTCGACGGTTGCCCCCAGCGACTGCAGGAGGGTTGACGTGGTGGTGATGTCACGCAGATGGGGGACGTTGGCAATGGTGCTGGCGCCAGGGGCCAGAACGGCGGCGATGCAGATGGGCAGCGAGGCGTTTTTTGAGCCGCTGATGGTGACGGACCCTTTCAGTCGGGCGCCACCTTTGATGATCAGTCTATCCACGTAAGCGTTCTCCGAGGCAAATGTGGCAATACTACTCCATGGTTGTGGAAGGTGAAAGAAAAAACGTGCTTATGGTGTGGCTGTGGCTTGGTCGTGACGGGGTGGCAGCACCTGGGGCAGTGCGCCCCGCACCTCGACCACCGGCCCGTTTGCAAGTTGCTGCAGACTGCCGTCGTCGGGGCCATAGAGGCTGTCCGGCACTGCCCAGGCGTACAGTTTCTGGGAGTCCAGCAGTACCGGGTCTGCAGGGGTTTCAAAGATCCTTTTTTGCATCGCTTCATCGAAGAGGCCGATGCAACCGTGGGAGGCAGGCCGGCCCGGCAGATCACGGGCGTGGATCCAGTAGCCGATCAGTTTGTTGTCGATGAAGAAGCGGAGGGCGTTGTCCATCGGATACTGGTCCCCCTCTTCGGCTATTTTGTACAGCGATGAGGTGTGGTTCCGGTGGCGGGCATCGATCCTGAAGATGCCGTCCGGGGTCTCGGTGCCGGGTTTGCCGGTGGCGGCCGGCATGGAGAACTTCAGTGCGCCGTGTTCATAGGCGCCGAGCCATTGCTCGGTCTTGTCCACCAGGATAAATTTGGCATAGGGGCGCGCCGCTCCGTATTCCACCGGCAGTGGCGCGTACGTGCGGATGTCTGCCATGGTATCAGGCTCTTTGATGGTCACGCCGGGGTAGGCGTGACGTCGGTCAACCCGGTTAAAGCGGGCCACCCAGACCCAGTCCGGGCCATAGAGCGATTCCAGACTGTCCTGTGGGCGGATGAAGCGGGGATGCCACCGGATCTCCTGCTGACTGGGATAGACGATCCGCGTGAGGTCTTCTATGTCCTTGTCCAGGACGGATGCGGCCGGTCTGTCGATGGCGCGGGGGACGCGCAGGACGGTGAACCCTACGAGTAGGGCCGTAAAGAGTCCTACAAGGACGATCCGATGGCTCCAGGTCATCTGGCTATAACGCATGGTCGCTACTCAACGGTGACGCTTTTTGCAAGGTTCCGGGGCTGGTCCACGTCGGTTCCCTTCAACACGGCGATATGGTAGGCCAAAAGCTGCAGGGGCACCGACAGCAGGATCGGGTCCAGGTCCTCCCCCAGGCTGGGCAGTGCCAGCACCGCCTCTGCCTTGGCCTTCACCTCGTCATCACCCTGGCTGCATACGGCGATCACTCGCCCACCCCGTGCAATCACCTCTTCCATGTTCGACAGGGTCTTCTCGTAGGCGCTGTTCCTGGGGACCAGGACTACTACCGGCATCGCTTCGTCGATCAGGGCGATGGGACCGTGTTTCATCTCCCCTGCCGGGTACCCCTCGGCATGGATATAGGATATCTCCTTCAGTTTCAGGGCCCCTTCCAGGGCGATCGGGTAATTCTTGCCGCGCCCCAGGTAGAGAAAATCGCGGGCATGCAGGTACTGTTTTGCGACTTTTTCTGTCTCAGTATTGATCGTCAGGCACTGTGCCAAAGACTCAGGCAGCTTCTTGAGCCCCGCAATCATCCGGCGTCCCTGGGCGACATCGAGCTTGCCGATGGCCCGGCCCAGCCGGATGGTCAGCAGGTGCAGGGCAGCCAGTTGGGTGACGAAGGCCTTGGTGGAGGCCACGCCGATCTCGGGGCCGGCATGGGTGTAGAGCACGCCGGCCGCCTCGCGGGCGATGGAGGAGTCCAGCACATTGCAGATGGCCAGGTTGAGCGCACCCAGCTGCTTGGCCTCCCGCAGGGCGGCCAGGGTGTCGGCGGTCTCGCCGGATTGGGAGATCACTAGCACCAGGGTGGTGGTGTCGATAACCGGCTTGCGATAGCGGAATTCGGAGGCGATATCCACCTCTACCGGTATGCGGCAGTATTCCTCAATCAGGAACTTGCCGGTCAGGGCGGCATGCCAGGAGGTGCCGCAGGCCACGATCACCATCCGGGTGATGCGCTGCAGGGTGGCGTCGTCGTACTGCAGGTCCTCCAGGTGGACGTCGCCGATCTCTTCCCTGAAGCGGCCGGCCAGGGTATCCCGCACCGCCCGGGGCTGCTCGTGGATCTCCTTGAGCATGAAGTGCTTGAAACCGCCTTTTTCCGCCATCAGCGGCGACCAGTCGATATGGCGGGGCTGTTTCTCCACCGACTGGCCGGCGATGGTGGAAAAGCTGGCCTGTCCGTCGCGGAAGACGACCAGGTCCCCATCTTCCATGAAGACCATCTCACGGGTATGGGCCAGGATGGCGGGGATATCGGAGGCTACAAAGAACTCCCCCGCGGCCAGTCCCACCACCATTGGGGAGCCGACCTTGGCCGCTATCAGGGTCTCCGGTTCGTTTAGGCAGAGCACACAGACCGCAAAGGCCCCGTGTAACTCCTGCAAGGCGGCCCTGGTGGCGGGTTCGAAGGTGAGCCCCTGTTTCTGTTTCTCCTCGATCAGGTGTGCAATTACCTCGGTATCGGTCTCACTGGAAAAACGGTGGCCCTTGGCTGTCAACTGTTCCCGCAGGGCCAGGTAGTTTTCGATGATGCCGTTGTGCACCAAGACGATGGAGCCGGCCCTGTGGGGGTGGGCATTGGTCTCGGTGGGACGTCCATGGGTAGCCCAGCGGGTATGGCCGATGCCGATGGTGCCGGTCAGGGGCTGTTCCGTGAGCAGCTTTGCCAGGTTGGCGAGTTTGCCCTCGCTGCGACGCACGGCGATGCCGTCAGGCTGCAGGGTGGCGATACCGGCGGAGTCGTAGCCACGGTACTCCAGCTTCCGTAACCCCTCGAAAATGATCGGGGTGGCCTCTTGGTGACCGATATAACCGACAATTCCGCACATTGGATCGGCAGCTCCTTTCTGGTATCCGCTCCCGGTGTGAGCAGCAGACAGATGACAGTTAAAGTAAATAATTTCACTTAACGGCGAGGAGAAGTCAAGGGGTTCTCTCAACAGGCGTAGTCTGCCATATGGAAAATCTGGGTTGAAGAAGCAGCCGGTTTCTCCTATCATTTTACCAGTAGAGGGAGGAGACGATGCAGGTTGAGCAGATGAAGACGGTGTTGCGTGAGTTGTTGACCATGACCGATTTGACCCCCTGTGTAGTCGGTCACCGCGGGGTGGGAAAGACTGCGGGTATTGTACAGGTCTGCCGGGAGATCGGCTGGCGTTACCAGCCGCTACGCCTCGGGCAGATGGAGGTCGGTGATCTGGTGGGGATACCCTACCGGGACGGCGATATCATGCGCTGGTCACGCCCCTCCTGGTGGCCGGCCGATGACGATCCGCCCACCTTGGTCCATTGCGACGAGCTAAATCGTGCCCAGCAGGAGGATACCCTCCAGGCCATCTTTCAGTTTGTGGAACCGCCGACCGAGGGGCTGCAGCGCGCCCTGCACACCCACAGGCTGCATCCGCGTCATAAGGTGATTGTAACCATCAATCCCCCTGACGGCAGCTATCAGGTGGCCACCTTGGACCGGGCGCTGATCGACCGGATGGTGATGGTATACGTGGAAAGCGATTACCCGTGCTGGGCCCGTTATGCCGCAGCCCGCGGACTGGACGGCGAGGTGCGTGGATTCCTGGCCTCAAACCGGGGGATGCTGGCCATGCAGGGGGAGCCGATGGACCTTCAGGTGGAACCTACCGAGCGTGGCTGGGAGATGATCAGCACCCTTCGGCGCCAGTGCCGCCTTCCTGCTGATCTCACCATGGAGGTCTACGCCGGTGTTGTCGGCAAGGAGGCTGCCATTACCTTTATGCGCTGGCTGACCGATCGTTCGGGGCGTCCGTTGTCTGCCCAGGATCTGCTGGATAGATGGCCCGACGTGGCAGAGCAGGCGGCCGCCCAGCGTGACGATCTGCAAGCCGCCACGATCAATGATCTGCAGGCGACACTCCAGATCTCTTCGAGCCTAAACGATGAGCAGGAACGGCATCTGGTGGCCTATCTCGCCATCCTGCCCCGGGATCTCCGCTTCGGGGCCATAAAAACCCTGCTGAGGATCCCGGCAGTGGCCCAGGCCATCAGCCAGGACAAGTATGATCACGTGGTATTTGAAGCGATACGTACCATCGGTGCAGAGGCCGGGGCCGTATCGTTCTAGCGTACGCGTATCAGATCCAGAACAGCTATCCAGAGAGGAGGAGTGTCATGCAAGACGATCAGGTCTGTTATACCTATGAAGGGGCCCTTGAGGCAGCCATTGCCATGGAAGAGGAAGGTTTCCGCAATTATCTGCGTGCCCTGGGAACCGTGCAGCAGCGGGGGGCTAAAGAGATCCTGCGGGAAAACGCCCTGGATGAATTGAATCACAAACATCAACTGGAAAAGGCTTTGGTGGATGGGCAGATGACCGAAGCAGGGTTGCAGCAGCTGCTGCCTACCATGAATCTGTCGGCCATTTTCCCCAAGAAGGAACTGGGGCCAGAATCTGGCGTACGTGAGGCGTTGCTGTACGCCATTCACCTGGAAAAGGAGGCGGTGGAGTTTTACGGCAAGGTGGCGGACGGCTGCAGTGGCGCACCGATGGCAGCGCTGTTTGCCCGGCTGAAGGCAGAGGAGTCAAGCCATCTGCAACGGCTGGAAGACCTCTATGAACGGCATTTTATGACGGAGAACTGAACCTGGGAGGATCCGGGGGATGCACAAGACATGGGCATCGCGGTTTTCTCCATGCCGCCCCTGTCAAACTCAGATCTGGTGCAGCAGGGCCTGGATATCGGGCTGCCGCACGATCTCGCATTCTTCGCGCAGAACCGTGGCCAGGATCTCGTCGGTGGTGAGCGGATTGGCCAGGACGCTGCGCAGCACGGTGATCTCTCCGTTGTAGCGGGATGCGTGCAACCGGGTACGCGAGACAAAGGTCCTGCCGGCCTCACGCTGGTGTTTTTGCACAAGCAGGCAGACCTGATCCAGCAGGGCGTTGATCCGGGCCTGTTCCTCCGGCTGCGCGGTTATGAGGGGTTTCTGGACAGCTGCCGGGCAGTAGCGGTAGGTGAGGATGTTCAGCTCCGGTTCGCTGGTCAGCTCGAAATCGGGGTGCTGCCGGATCAGCTGGGCAAAGGTCTTCGCCCGCTCGATACCCAGGTCGATCAGCAGTTCGTAGCCTTTACGGCCGATGATCGACAGGCCGGCATGGACCAGCAGCGCCTTGCCGGGGCGTGAGCCCTCAAGGGTATGGCTGCCCAGATCCTTGGAGCCGTGGCGCAGGATGTAGGCGGCGTGGTGTTCGATGGCCGACACGGCGGTGGGGTCCTTGAATACCACCATACCGGCCCCCATCGGCACGTACAGCTGTTTGTGGGCGTCAATGGTGACCGAATCAGCCCGTTCGATCCCGGCCAACAGATGACGGTAATGATCGGAAAAGAGGGTCGGCCCGCCCCAGGCGGCATCCACATGGAAGTGGCAGCCCAGTTCCTGGGCAACATCGGCCATGGCCTCCAGGGGGTCGACGTTACCGGTCTCGGTGGTGCCGGCGATCCCCACCAGGGCCAGCGGCCTGATGTTTGCGTCCTGTAACCGCCGGCAGGCCTCGCGCAACGCATGCAGATCCATCCGGTTGTGGTCGTCAGTCGGCACCCGTACCAGCTGATCACGGCCGATCCCCAGCAGATCGGCAGCCTTGCCCAGGGAGTAATGGCCCCGCTCGGACACCAAGACCGCGATGCCCTCATATCCGGTATGCCGCAGGGCACGGGCCAACCCCTCCTGGGCGATGCCCCGGAAGTTTCCGTCCGGGGCAAACAGACGGTTGCGCGCCACCCACAGTGCGGTGATGTTGGCAATGGTGCCGCCGGAGCAGAAGGCCCCCAGGGCGGCCTGACTGTTGTGTATCCAGGGGGGGTAAAAATCGTCCGGGCAACGGAAGATCAGATGGTGCAGCATGGCCAGCACCTGCCGTTCCATCGGGGTGAAGGCCTTGGAGGTCTCCACCTTGACCAGGTTCTGGTTCAGCGCGGTTAAAAGACGCGCCAGCGGCAGCATGAAATAGGGAAAGGCCGAGGTCATATGGCCGACAAAACCGGGCGCTGCGGTATGGACCGACTGGGCCACCAGGTGTTCCTGCACGAACTCGGTATACTCGGAGACGTAGGTCGGCTCCTCGGGGATTACGACCGAAGCGAAATCGGCCTCTATCTCTTCCAGCGGACGTTCCGTGGCCACGATGTGGGTCTGCAGGAAGCCGGCCACATCATCGGTGATCGCCTGGTCGATGGCGCCCAGGGTCGACTCGGGGGCCTCCGGCACGGTGAAGATCCGGTAGAGAGTCTCAAGGTCGGCGCGGGCCTTATTGGGCATCAGAGTGCCTCCCCCAGGACGGTGTTGTCGATCAGGCGGGTGGTGCCGATCTTGACGGCCAGGGCCAGCAGCGTTTTGTTGGTCGCCCGGTCAACCGGCTGCAGGGTCGTATTGTCCCGCAGTTCGAGATACTCGATGGCTGCCGCCGGTACCGCCTCGATCTGGGTGCGGGCGGCGGCCAGCAGCCGCTCGATGGTATCCTCCCCCTGGGCAAACAACTCGCGCACCGCCTGCAGCGCCCGGTACAGGCAGAGGGCCTGCTGGCGCTGCTCTGCAGTCAGGTAGCTGTTGCGCGACGAGCGGGCTAGGCCGTCCGGCTCCCGCACGATCGGCATCCCCACGATCTCCACCGGCAGGTTCAGATCACAGGTCATCTGACGGATGATGGCCAGTTGCTGGTAATCCTTTCTGCCGAACAGGGCCACATCCGGCTGGACAATGCCGAACAGCTTGGTCACCACCACCGCCACCCCGTTGAAATGGCCGGGACGGCTGGCCCCGCACAGCGGTTCGGTGAGCGGCCCCAGGGCCACGCTGGTCTGGAAACCGGGCGGGTACATGCCGGCTGCACGGGGGGCGAAGACGATATCCACCCCGCAGCCTTCAGCCAGGGCGCAATCCCCTTCCAGATTGCGGGGGTAGCGCTCCAGATCCTCATGGGGACCGAACTGGGCCGGGTTGACGAAGATGGAGAGCACCAGGATGTCGCCCCGTTGGCGGCCTTCCCGCATAAGCGAGGCATGCCCCTCGTGGAGAAACCCCATGGTGGGGACAAAGGCGATCCGCCTGCCTTCGCGCTTCAGCTGCAGCATGGTCTGCTGCATGGCAGCGACATCATGGATCAGCTTCATGCGAACGAATGCTCCTCAGTGGGGAATACCCCCTCCTTTACTTCTGACACATACTGTCGCGCTGCCTCGGTGATAACCGGCGCCAGATCGGCATAGCGCTTGATGAACTTGGGGGAGTACTTCTCACACAACCCCAGAATATCGTGGATCACCAGGACCTGGCCGTCACAACACGGGCCGGCGCCGATACCGATGGTGGGGATCTCCAGGCGTTCCGTAATCCTGGCCGCGAGCGAGGCCGGCACCCCTTCCAGCACCACGGCAAAGGCCCCGGCATCCTGCACGGCCCGGGCATCCTCCATGATCCGTTCGGCCTGGTCGTTACGCCCCTGCACCTTGTAGCCCCCCATCCGGTGTACCGACTGGGGGGTCAGCCCGATATGGGCCATCACCGGGATGTCCATGGCCGTCACCGCACGGATGACCGGCGCCATGGTGACACCGCCCTCGATCTTGACCGCCTCGGCGCCCCCCTCCTGCAGCATCCGGCCGCAGTTTTTCAGTGCCTCTACTTCCCCGCACTGGCAGGCCATGAACGGCATATCGGCGATCACCAGCGCCGTGGGCCGGGCCCGCGCCACCGCTTTCAGATGGTACAGCATCTCGTCCATGGTGACCGGCAGGGTGGTTTCATAGCCGCTGAACACCACCCCGGCCGAATCCCCTACCAGGATGGCGTCCACCCCGCCGCTGTCCACCAGCCGGGCCGTCGGGTAGTCATAGGCGGTCAGCACCGCTATCCGCCGGCCGTCCCGCTTCATCTGCATGATCTCGGGGATGGTGATCTTCTTGCGCATGGTCTCTCCGTCCTGCCATAAAAAAGGCGCACCGAAGGACGGTACGCCGTAACCACGAACACCGGTGAGCACCGATGTGGCCTGTAGTTTCCGTCCGTCCCGGTTCGTCGTTTCACACAAATCCAGGCGGTATTTCCTTGGAGCTATTTCCTGCGGATCAGTCCCCGCTGCGGGTGACGGTCCTCAAACGGTGTGACAGTACCATATTCAAACTTTTGCCCGCCACTGTTTTTTGCTACGGTCCCTGCGTCCTGTCAACCGTTTCTGGTGTCGTGGCTGTAGCGGATCACCGTGGCCTTTTCCAGGGTGATCATGCCGCCCCCCATCATGGCATCGATCTGCGGCATGATGGTATTGATCTTCTCCTGACAGTCCACTACCTCGATGATGATCGGCATATCGGCCGAGAGGTCCAACAATTTCTGAGTGTGATAGACGCGGTTCGCCCCAAATCCGCAGATGCCGCGCAGCGCCGTGACGCCGGCAAAGCCCTCCCTACGCAACAGCTCCACCAGCGCCTCGTAGAGCGGCTGATGGCCGTGACGATCACTCTCGCCGATAAAGATCCGCATCAGGGTCTGTTCACCGATCAGTTTGGTCATGGTTGTCACCTCTCGTTATGCCAGTGTGCGTACCGTCAGAATTCCCAACCAGGTGCAGAGCAGACAGACCGCCACACTGGCCAGGACGTTGGCGAATGCCGTCACCACCTGCCCATCCTCCAGCAGCTTGAAGGTCTCGTAGCTGAAGGTGGAAAAGGTGGTAAGCCCCCCCATGAAGCCGACGGTCAGACCGATCCGCAGGGTATCGGAAAGCATGGTGCTGCGCAGTCCCAGCTCCATGATCAGACCGATCAGGTAGGCGCCGATGATGTTAACGGCAAAGGTGCCATAGGGGAAGGCCCGTCCCAGCAGGCTGTAGATCCAGCCGGAGAGGTAGTAGCGGGCAAGCCCCCCCCCGGCGCAGAAAAACGCGATAGTCGCGGCGATTCTCATCTGGTCTGTTCTCCTTCGTTCACTGTACCACAGATTCCAGCGCGGTCAGCCGACATGAGACGATGGTGCTGCCTGCCGCCTGGCGCCGTGCATGATGAACAGCATAAACAGCAGGGCCGCTGCCGCTGCCGTGGCCGCCCCGAAGTAAAAGGTGGCGGCCGGCGAGACCCGATCCCACAGCAGACCCGCGATAATACTGGCCGGCAAGGTGGTAAGGCCGACGGCGGTGGCGTAGACCCCGAAGGCGGTGGCCTTGCAATCCGACGGGATGATGCTGGCCAGAAAGGCCTTCTGGATACCCTCGGTGAGCCCCATGAACAGGCCATAGGCGGCGAACAGCAGCCAGATGGCGCGGGGATGGGCGGCGACGGCGAAACCGTAGTAAAGCCCGGCAAAGAGCAGAAAACCGATCAGGATCAACCGCTTCTTACCGAACCGGTCGGCGATGATGCCGACCGGAATGGCCGACAGGGCGTAGATCAGGTTGAACAGCAGATAGACCGCCGGGATCAGGACCGTCGGCACCCCCACCTGACCGGCACGCAGGATCAAAAAAGCGTCGCTGGAGTTGCCCAGGGCGAACAGAGCGGCGATCAAGATAAAGCCGCGTACCTGTCCGTCGAGCCTGCCGATGCTCAGATCGGGGGGCGCCGCCGGCCTGGCGGCAACGGTCCTGCCTTCGCGGATGAACAGGGCGATCACCAGCACCGCGCAGGCCGCCGGTAGCAGCGAGAGCCAGAACACCAGCCGGTACTGGCCCGGGTGGTACTGAAGGATCAGCAGGGCCAGGGCCGGGCCGGCCACCGCCCCCAGGGTGTCGAGGGCACGGTGGAAACTGAAGGCGCGGCCCAGGTGGGCACGGTCGGCAGCATCGGCGATGATGGCGTCCCGTGGTGCGGTGCGGATCCCCTTGCCCAGCCGGTCGACAAACCGGGCCCCCAGCACCTGCTGCCAGGAACCGGCCAGGGCCATGATCGGACGGCTCACGGTGGCTATACCGTAGCCCGCCAGCATCAACCCCTTACGCCTGCCCAGCCGGTCAGACAACCAGCCGGAGAAGACCTTGAGGATGCTGGCGGTGGCCTCGGCAACCCCCTCGATCAGCCCGATCATCGACTTGTTGACCCCCAGCACGTTGGCCAAAAAGAGCGGCACCAGGGGGTAGAGCATCTCGGAGCTGACATCCATGCAGAAGCTGACCAGCCCGGCAAAAAAGACGTTTTTATGCAACCCGAACAGCCTGCGTTCCTGATCCATCGTCCCTCCAGGCCGCCGCACAAAAAACTCCTGCCCTCAGGTCTAAGAGCAGGAGTCATCAGCTTGGGCGGTCAAGCGGTTATGGCGAACTCCATCGCCGTGCATATTTTTGGCCACCATAGACCAGGCGGCGCTGGTTGTCAATTTACTCCTTGCACTACAGGTCCGCCGTCATCTGGTCAGGGGGGACGTTCACCGGCTGATCCCTTTTAGTGCCTCTCAGTACGTACAGCGCCGCCGTTGCCGGATCCACACTGGCACACAGTTCGTCACCAAGGATGCCGAGAAAATACTCCCCCTGCGTATCGAACCAGTCCGCAGCGGCCTGTTCGATGGCCAGCAGATCGGTATGCTTTAGCTTGCGCACGTAGGAGGTCTCGTTGCCGTAACGGGCCTTAAAAAATGACGAGGCGGGGTTGAGCAGCAGGGCGATCAGCCGGCCGTCAGGTTTCAGCACCCGGGCCGCCTCCCGAAGGGCGGCCCGGTAATCACCGATAAACTGCAGCGAGGCGATGAAGAGCACCAGATCACCGCTTGCATCGGCAAACGGCATCGCCTCGGCCGAACCGACCACCGTCCTGACCCGGTCAGGCGCACAGCAGAGCGCCTCCTGCGAGACATCCAGGCCGACGACGTTGAAACCCTGCCCGGCCAGAGCGCCTTCAAGAATGGCGGGGCCGCAGCCCACACTGATGATCCGGTCGTCCGGCCGCAGATGGGGCAGGAGGTAGGCAAGCTCTGCCGCAAAGACCTTCTGCCAGAAGGCGCTTTCGCATGCCGCACGATAACGTACCGCTTCGTCGGTGTCCTGCATTCCAGCCTCCCTGCCTATTGCTGCCGCATCTCGTCTATCAGCTCAACCAGCTCATCCGTCTCGGGAAAGCGACGCTGCTCAAGGCGGGAAAAGAGCTGAGTACCGTCCATAAACAGGGCGAACTCGCTTTTCAAGGGACCAGACTCAATCCCGACCTCGACCTGTAACCGCTCCTGCAGTTCGGCGGCGAGACTCGCCGCCCGGGGCTGAAGCCCTCAGGAGGGGCAATACTGAATAGTGATCTGCATCGTCAGCTGCTCCTTTCCATGGGTTACCGTTCAATACCAGAACAAACCATGTTTATCATCAGTTTTCAGGAGACACCGGTCAATAAAAATGCACCGCCTAAGGACCGGCTAAGTTTCGGCTGACAGATTACTTTCACTATAAGCTGAATAGGCGGTTATCGGACCGGTGAGGCGCCGCCGCAGCAGATGTCACCTCAGACAGACCAGGAAAGGAGGTGATTACCATGACCATACAACCGGCAACAACCGCCGCTGCAGCCGCACCGGCACAGCAGGCCAAACCGGAGACGACAACCGCAGAGGCGCCGACCGGCAAAGCGACGGCAACCCCGTCACCGGCCGTTTCGGTAACCATCTCGAAGCAGGCCAAGCAGTTGAGCAATTCTCCCGGGTACACTATGGCAGAAGAAAGCACAGAAAGCGCCGCAGCAAAGGCTGCTGAACTACTTAAAGGGCAACGCTAGAGGATATCTCAGCATACCCTGACATACCGGCAGTACCGCTGCGACGGCGCCTCACCGGCCCGAACGCTAGTACAACCATACGGGGCTGCACCCGCTAACGGATCCATCACGCTACCCGGGAACGGGGGGAGACACCATCCCCCCTTGCCGGCCTGGGAATTCGTGGTAGTATTCCCTGCATCACAGAGCAGCAGAAAAGGGGAAGCGACCACGATCATCCGCGCCAAACAGTAGCCGTACCCACCGGTGCCCCTCGGATTGCTCTCCTAATGCCACTTCCTACCGGACCTTTATGGAGGAATCAGTGTTTGTCCACAACCGCACCGCCGGCCGGCGACCAGGCGCACTCGTCCCGACCATCCGCCGGCTGATCGTCGCACTGCTCTGTACCGCCCCCCTCGCCGGTTGCACCCTGTACCACCCCAAGCCGCTGCCGACCTCTCCGTCGCTACAGGAACGGGTGCCCCGCCGTGCCGTCACCGCTGAGCTGCTCTCGGTGCCAGTGTTGCGCAACCATCCCTTTAACCCCGATGACGGCCTGGACATCACCGAGACCGCCATCCTGGCGGTGGTCAACAACCCCGACCTGCGGACCCAGCGGGATGGGCGGGGGATCGCCCGGGCCCAGCTGCTGGCGGCTGGCATCCTGCCCAACCCCCAACTGACCGCCGGTCTCGATCACCCCACCAACAGCGCTGCCGGCCTGATGAACGCCTATTCGCTGGGGATAAGCTACGACCTGGGGGCGCTTATCACCCGCTCGGCCGCTGTCGGTTCGGCCAGGGCCGCCGCAGACAAGGTGGACTGGGGGCTCATATGGCAGGAGTGGCAGGTGGTCCAAAAGGCCCGCCTATTGTTCATCCAGATCACCGCCCAGGAGGAACGGCTGGGCCTTTTAGACCGCTACCAGAAGCTCTTGGCCGACCGGGCCCGCCGTACTGAAGAAGCCCTGCGGGAGGGCAACCTGACGCTGGATATGGTGACCGGCAATCAGACGGAGCTGCAGGCCGTGCAGACCCGTTGCCACGAACTGGAGCGGACCGTCCACCAGGAGCGTCAGGACCTAAACGCCCTGCTGGGGCTTGCCCCCACCGTACTGCTCAGGCTCACCGGTCCGCCCCTGTTGCCTGAGGTGCCACCCGTGCAGCTGCAGCGGGCCCTGCAGCTCTTGCCCCGGCGACGCCCCGACCTGCTCGCCTTGCAGGCCGGCTACGCCAGCCAGGAAGAGCAGTTCCGCCAGGCGGTGCTTGCGCAGTTCCCCGCCTTAAATCTGGGGGTCACCCGTGCGCGGGATACCAGCGGCATCAACACCACCGGCATCGGCGTCACCATGACCCTGCCGATCTTTGACCGGAACCAGGGGGCCATCGCCGTGGCCCGGGCTACCCGACGGCAGCTCTACGATGAGTACCAGGCCCGACTGAATGCCGCCTACGGCGAGGTGGCCGCCCTGCAGGAACAACAGGCCCTACTCACCCGACAGCTTGCCGCCGTGCACCGTGAACTGCCAACCCTGAAAGAGACCGCCCGGCGGGCCCGGGCGGCACTGGCTGCGGGGGAGATCGACACGAACCAGGCGGTGGCCCTGCAGGGCCCCTGGTTTGAGAAACGACTGGAGGCGCTCTCCCTGGCACAGACGGAGCTGGAGCAACGGGCCATGCTGCTGACGCTGGTGGGGGCGGATTTCGACGACATACCGTCGGCGCCGCAGCTTAACGGGAAACCGACGGAGGGAGAGGTACCATGAGATCACGTTTCATCATCCGGCTGCTGCTTCTGATCACCACGCTGACACCGGCAGTCCCCTGCCGGGCAGCGGCCGATGCATCCATCGCCCTGGTCCGCACCGAGCGGCTGCAGAAACAGGGCCTGGCGGACACCATCACCGGTTACGGCATGGTGGGGGTCGATCCCCGAGCCACCTTCAGCGGCAACTTTCCGGTGGCTGGGCAGCTGCTCCGTCTGTTGGTGAGCCAAGGGGAACAGGTCCGCAAAGGGGCCCCCCTGGCAGAACTTGCCGTAAGCCCCACTGACGCCCTGGGCTATACCCAGGCCCGCTCCAACCTGACCTTCGCCCGCTCGGAGCTGGGGCGGATCACGGCCCTGGCAGGACGCCAACTGGCCACCCGCTCGCAGCTGGATCAGGCGCGCAAAAACCTGCAGGATGCCGAGGCAGCCCTGGCCGTCCAGCAGACCGTGGGCGCAGACCGGACAACCAGGCTTCTTAGCGCCCCCTTTAGCGGGATCGTCACCCAGGTGACCGCCATGCCCGGGGACCGTCTGCAGGCCGGGGCGCCCCTTATGCAGCTGGCCCGCGCCGATCGCCTGCAGGCGTTGATCGGCATCGAACCGGAAGAGGTGGGGCGCGTCCATGCCGGCATGACGGTACGGGTCGCCTCGGTCTTTGACGAACATACCGTCTATAACGGCCGGGTGAGCAAGGTCTTCGGTATGATCAACCCCCAGACCCGTCTGGTGGATCTGGTGGTCACCCTGCAGACCGGCTCCCAACCTGCGCCGACGCCGGGGACACGGGTAAAAGGGGTCATCTCCCTGACGCGGCGTACCGGTTTTGCCGTCCCCCGCCGGGCGGTGCTGAAGGATGACGGAGGTCCGTATCTCTTTGTGGTCCAGAACGGCCGGGCCCGCAGGGTTGCGGTCAAGACGGGGCTTGAGACCAGGGATCGGATCATGGTGAGCGGCCGTCTGACCGCCGGAGACCGGGTGGTGGTGCTGGGCAACTACGAACTGCGCGACGGGATGGCGGTGCGTGAGGGAGAGCCATGAGCATCTTCAGCAGCTGGGTGCAGGCCCATCGCCGTTCCATCCTGTTTCTGGTCGGCATGATGGCGTTGGCCGGTCTGGCCCTTGCCTTCAGGCTGCCGGTGGCCCTCTTCCCCACGGTCGACTTTCCACGGGTGGTGATCTCACTCGATGCCGGCGACCGTTCCGCCGAACTGATGGAGCTCCAGGTGACCCGACCGGTGGAGGCGGCGGTCCGTTCGGTGCCGGGGGTCGAATCGGTCCGTTCCACCAGCAGCCGGGGGAGCGCCGAGATCTCGGTCAACTTCGCCTGGGGGGCCCCTATGGTCTCCGCCATGCTGCAGGTGGAATCGGCCGTGGGGAGGGTCCTCCCCACCCTGCCGCAGGGGACCACCTTCGAGGTGCAGCGGATGGATCCGACGGTCTTTCCGGTGCTGGCCTACAGCCTCACCTCCCCCAACAGGTCGCTGACCGAACTGCGGGACATCGCCCGATTCCGTATCGTGCCGCTCTTCTCCGGGGTCAGCGGCACCTCCCGCATCCAGGTGATCGGCGGCGATCAGGAGGAGTTCCGGGTGACGGTGGACCCGGACCGGCTGCAGGCCTACGGGCTCACCCTGGCCGACGTGGCCCAGGCCCTTTCAGCAGCCAATGTGGTGACCGCTGTGGGCCGCCTGGAGGACCACTACAAACTGTACCTGGCCATGGCCGACACCCGGCTGGCCACCCTGGATGACATCCGCCAGACCATCTTGAAGAGCGGCCCCAACGGCATTGTCCGCCTGGAGGAGATCGCCACCGTTGAACGGGCTACCGCGCCCCAGTGGCAGCGGGTCACCGCCGACGGTAGGGATGCGGTGCTGGTCAACGTCTATCAGCAACCGGGGGGCAACACGGTACAGATCGCCCGGAAGATCAAGGCAAAACTGGCCGCCTTCCGCTCCCAGCTCCCCAGCGGGGTGGTAATCAGCAACTGGTACGACCAGAGCGAGTTGATCATCAACTCGGCGGCCAGTGTGCGGGACGCCATCATCATCGGCGTCATTCTGGGGGCCGCGGTGCTGTTGCTGTTTCTGCGCAGTGTCAAGATTACCCTGATCGCCGTGGTACTGGTGCCCACCGTGCTGGCGGCCACCATCGTCCTGCTGAACCTTCTTAACATGAGCTTCAACATCATGACCCTGGGCGGCATGGCGGCGGCGGTCGGCCTGATCATCGACGATGTGATCGTCATGGTGGAACATATCGTGCGGCGCCTGCGGGGTAGTTCCGGCGACCACCGGGGACGGGTCATGGCCGCGGCACGGGAATTCGCCCAGCCCCTGGCCGGTTCCTCCGCAGCCACTATCATCATCTTCGTACCGCTGGCCTTCTTAAGCGGCGTCACCGGTGCCTTCTTCAAGGCCCTCTCCGTGACCATGGCCGCCGCCCTTCTCATCTCCTTCCTGATCACCTGGCTGGCGGTGCCGCTCCTGGCCGACCATCTGCTGGGGGCAAAAGAGGCCGCCCTGGAAGAGAATGGCCCGCTGATGCAACGGATCCACCGTCGCTATGAACAGCTCCTGGGGGCGCTGTTACGTCGCCCGGTCCTGATCCTCCTGCTACTCGTCCCTCTGCTGTTCTTGGGGTACCTAGGCTACCGTCAGGTGGGCTCAGGCTTCATGCCGTCAATGGATGAAGGGGGCTTTATCCTCGATTACCGAACCCCTCCTGGCACCGCCCTGTCCGAGACCGACCGCCTGCTGCGGCAGGTAGAGCAGATCATCAAGGCCACCCCCGATGTGCAGACCTACTCCCGCCGCACCGGCGCCCAGCTGGGGGGGGGACTCACCGAGCCCAATACCGGTGATTTCTTCATCCGTCTGAAACCGCAACCACGCCGTCCGATAGAGGAGGTGATGGATGAGATCCGGGGCAAGATCGAGCACCAGGTACCGGGGCTCAAGATCGAGCTGGCCCAGCTGATGGAGGACCTGATCGGTGACCTGACTGCGGTGCCGCAGCCGATCGAGATCAAGCTGTTCGGCGACAACCAGGCCCAGCTGCAGTCGGTGAGCCGCCAGGTGGCGGCGGCCATCGCCAAGGTGCCCGGCGTGGTGGATATGCGCAACGGGGTAGTGCTGGCCGGCGATGCCCTTGAAATCCACGTGGATCGGACCAAGGCGGCCCTGGAGGGGGTTGACCCGGACGCCGTCACCAGGATGGCGCACGATTACCTCTCCGGCGTGGTGACCACCGAGGTGCAGGAGGGGATCAAAATGGTCGGGGTGCGGGTCTGGATCCCGCCGGAGAAGCGGGCCACGGAGAGTGATATCGGCGCCCTGCTGCTGCGCGCCCCGG
>JAJYCS010000046.1 GCA_021778115.1 Deltaproteobacteria bacterium | reverse complement strand
GCCGCCAATGCGGTTACGGGACGACAACTGTGATGAAGAATGAGATCGACCTTCAGATCAAGGTGCCCAACCAGACGCGCTACTTAAGCCTGATAGGCCGGATCGGTGAGGATCTGGCCCATCAACTGCAGGATTTCAGCGGCAATCGTCAGGAGCTGGCCAATCAGTTGAACGTGGTGCTCACCGAGGCGATGGTCAACGCCATCCGTCACGCCAATGCCGGCGATCCGGAAAAACAGGTCAATATCCGGATCACCATCAGCGACAAGGAGCTGCTGCTGCAGGTCTTCGACCAGGGCCAGGGGTTTGACCTGAACAGCATCCCCGACCCTGCCTTTGATGATGAGGAACTGTTGGAGACCGGAGGACGGGGGATCTACATCATACGGACCTTGATGGATTCGGTCATCTACCGCACCATTCCCGGTGGCAATGTACTGGAGATGCGCAAGCGCCTATGACGTCGGGCCGGGGTCCCGGTAGAGCACCTGGGCACCGGCCATGGTCTGCACCAGCCACCCGTCCTCCACCTGACGCGCCGTCTCCGCCAAAAGCGGCACCTTCCCCTGCCCCCCCGGCAGGTCCACCACCAGATGGGGGATGGCCATGCCGCTGACCCTCCCTCGCAATCCCGCCACCAACGCCATACCACGGGCCAGGGGGGTACGAAAATGCGCCGTGCCCCGCACCAGATCCATCTGATGCAGGTAGTACGGCCGCACCCGCAACCGCAACAGACCGGTAAAAAGCTTGGCCAGCACCTCCTGGTTGTCATTCACCCCGCGCAGCAGCACCGTCTGGTTACCCAGCGGGATACCGGCGTCGGCCAGGAGACCACAGGCCTGAGCCGCTGACGGCGTCAGCTCGCGGGGGTGGTTGAAATGGGTGTTCAGATACAGGGGGTGATGTCCGGACAGCATGCGACACAACTCCGGTGTGATCAGGTCAGGGGCCGTCACCGGCGCCCGGCTGCCGATCCGGATGATCTCCAGATGGGGAATCCGCTGCAGCCGGGTCAGAAGCTGATGCAGTTCATCGAGGGGCAACAGCAGGGGATCTCCTCCGGAGAGCAGCAGATCCCGTATCTGCGGGGTGGCGGCAAGGTATTCGATAGCCGGATCCCGTGTAAAGCGGAGATTGCCGCACCCCACCTGACGTTTGCGCATACAAAACCGACAGTAGGCGGCGCACCGGTTGGATATCAACAGTACCGCCCGGTCGGGGTACCGGTGAATCAAGCCGGGCACAGGGCTCAGACGTTCCTCATCCAGCGGATCGGTCAACTGTCCGTCATGAGCCAGTTCGGCCAGGTCCGGCACGCACTGACGCCAGATCGGATCACCGGGGGCCTGAATGAGATCGGCATAATACCGGGTTAACCGGAAGGGATAACGGGCCGCCACCTGTTCCAAGGGGAACGGATCGACGCCGAAACGGGCAGACAGCTCTGCAAGGGTCAGGGTATTCATCATCGGCATGGAGGGTGTCGGGTGAAGGGGAGCGGTCAGCGGGCTATTACCCGCACAAAACGGAAGAGATAATCAAGACCAGACCAGACGGTCAGGGCGGTGGCGACCCAGAGGAAAAACATGCCGACGTTCTGCATGGAAACCAGGGTCAGCGGGTTAGCGAGACCAAACAACCAGTGATACGGGTAGTGCAACAACAGGGCGATAATCGCCACCAGCTGAAAGATGGTCTTGAACTTACCCAGATCGGATGCCTGGATCACTATCCCCTCGCTGGAGGCTATCCCCCGCAGACCGGTGATGACGATCTCCCGCCCCAAGATGACCAACACCATCCAGGCCGGGACCCAATTGTAGGGCAACAGCATGATCAGGGCAGCCATCACGATCAGTTTGTCGGCAATCGGGTCGAGAAACTTGCCGAAAACCGTTACAATCCCCATCCGGCGCGCCAGATGGCCGTCAAGCCAGTCCGTGGCCGAGGCAAACGAAAACACCACGGCAGCCCAAAAGCAGTTCTCCCGCGCCGGTGAGAGGAGCAGGAACACCATGAGCGGAATGCAGGCAATGCGGAAAAGGGTCAGGATATTGGGGATATTCAGGATCGGATGATGCCGGGACACGTCAGTTGGACCTCATGTAGGAAAGGACCCTGCTGACATAGGTGCGGGTCTCTTCGTAGGGGGGAATGCCGCCATACCTGGCCACCTTGTTGAGACCGGCGTTGTAGGCGGCCAAGGCTAATGAGACATCGCCCCGGAAGGTATCCAGCAAAAACCGAAGGTACCGTACCCCGCCATCAACATTCTGTTGCGGATTGAAACTGTCGGATACCTTCAGGTGCCGCGCCGTACCGGGCATTAACTGCATCAGACCGCTGGCGCCGGTCCGGGATACCGCCTTGGGATTATACCCCGATTCGGCCTGGATCACCGCCTTTACCAGGGCGACATTCACCCCGTACTTGGCGGCGCTGGCCTGTATCAGCTGTTCATATGCACGGGGGTTGCCGCTGGCTGCCCGAAAGCGGGTCCGTAACTGACGGTCCTTGCGCAGATCCCGCAGGAACACCTTGAACTTCTTATCAGTGGGGGCGTCGGTAAAATGCACCACCCCGTCGGCATCCTCATAGCGGTAGATATCGGCCCAAACCGGCTGCACGACGGCAGCCAGTACCAACGCTCCGGCAGCAGCCACAGGGATGAGTTTGATCAGGGCGCGATGACACGGGATCGAAGGGGACATAGCTCCAGTAAGCTTCAAAGAGCCTGGTTTGTCAAGGCCAATATGGCGATACCACAGGGATTGCCGTTGAGCGGATTGACTTTTCATCGTTGTTTGACTAGAAGATATGCTTTAATTCGCTAAGGAGCATGACGCCGTGACAGATTCCCGCGCAACCTATAAAGAGGCCGGTGTCGATATCGAGGCCGGTAACAGTTTTGTTCAGAAGATCAAACCACTGGTCAAGGCCACCTTCAGGCCCGAGGTCATGACCGAGATCGGTGGGTTCGGCGGCCTCTTTTCCCTCAATGCCGCCAAGTACAAGAACCCGGTCCTGGTCTCCGGTACCGACGGCGTCGGCACCAAGCTGAAACTGGCCTTTCTGGCCGACCGGCATGACACCGTGGGGATAGACCTGGTGGCGATGTGCGTCAACGACATCATCGTACAGGGTGCTGAACCGCTTTTTTTCCTCGACTATCTGGCCACCGGCCACCTAGAACCGGAAAAAGCGGCCCGGATCGTTGCCGGCATTGCCGACGGATGCAAACAGGCAGGCTGTGCCCTGATCGGCGGCGAGACCGCCGAGATGCCCGGTTTCTATAGCGACGGCGAGTACGATATGGCCGGCTTCACCGTGGGGGTGGTGGAAAAGGAACAGATCATCGACGGTTCCTCCATCACCGTGGGCAACCGGCTGATCGGTATCGCCTCCAGCGGGCTGCATAGCAACGGTTACTCCCTGGCCCGCAGGATCATCTTCGACCGGATGGGACTGAGCATCCACGACCAGATACCCGGCTTGGGGGCGACCGTTGCCGACACCCTGCTGACCCCAACGCGTATCTACGCCCGGGCGGTACTCAATCTGCTGAAAGATTTTCCGATCAACGGCATCGCCCATATCACCGGGGGTGGCCTGATCGACAACGTGCCCCGCATCCTGCCCAGACTCTGCAAGGCCTGTTTCACCCTGGACAGCTGGCAGCGTCCCCTCATCTTTGACCAACTCGCTCTGCACGGCAAAGTGGAACAGCTCGAGATGTACCGCACCTTCAACATGGGGATCGGCATGGTGCTGGCCGTGGCGGAAGCGGATGTGGACGATATCTTGGCCAGATTGCAAGGGCTGGGGGAAACCGCCTGGGTGATCGGTGAGGTACAGCCCCGCAACGAAGACCAGCAACAGGTGGAGTTGCACTGATGACCAGCCAACCGGTGGCCATTGGGGTGCTGGTGTCGGGCAACGGCACAAACTTCCAGGCCATTGCCGATGCCCTGGAGGCTGGACGGATAGAGAACGGCCGGATCACCTGCCTGATCAGCAACAAGGCGGACGCGTTCGCCTTGGAACGGGCTCACCGGCACAACATTCCGGCTATCGTGCTCGATCACAAAGGGTATCCCAATCGAACCGCCTATGACCAAGCACTGGTGGCGCTGCTCAAGGAACACGGTGTGCAACTGGTAGTGTTGGCCGGCTTTATGCGGCTTCTGTCGCCGGCCATGGTCGAGGCCTTCCCCCACGCCATCATGAACATCCACCCTGCCCTGCTGCCGGCCTTCCCCGGCCTGGATGCCCAACAACAGGCCCTGGAATACGGCGTTCGCTACACCGGCTGCACGGTGCATTTTGTGGATACCGGCACCGACACCGGTCCCATCATCCAACAGGCGGTGGTGCCGATCCTGGCGGATGACACGGTTGAAACGCTTTCACAGCGCATTCACGGCGAGGAACATCGTATCTACCCCGAGGCGGTCCGGCTGTTTTGTGCGGGAAGGCTGCGCGTGGAAGGACGGCGCGTCCATATTTCGGCATAAGCTATAGATACTTCTTGACAGCGCATAGGCCGCATGCTAAAAAATTTGCTTCAATTTGACCAATTACCAGCATGCTTTGCTGCAATCATTCGGAGGTAGCACGTGGCTCATCACAAGTCGGCAATCAAGCGGATCAAGCAGAACGAAAAACGTAATGCCCGCAACCGTCACCAGAAATCAACCCTCAAGACCTATATCAAGCGGGTGCGTGAGGCGGTCGAGAAAAAAGACAAGACCGCTGCCCAAGAGGCGCTCAAAGCCGCCATCCCGGTGATCGACAAGACCGCCACTAAAGGGGTGATCCACAAGGAGAACGCGGCCCGCAACGTCTCCCGTCTGACCAAACTGGTAAACACCTTGGGCTAACACGATTCTTTCTTGTCCCCTCAGCAAATTTGAAGGGCCGCTGCTGTTGCAGTGGCCCTTTTTACAATGTACCCCGCAGAAGACCTTTCTACCGCAACATCCCGCAGCAGGCGTCATACACCAGCCCATGCAATACCGTAGCCGGCATCCCCCCGGATTTGGCCAACTGATCCGTGCGAAAAAACCGCTCAAACAATGCTTCCAGTTCACCGGTTGGATATTTTTTCGCCTGGACGATCTGCTCCCCCAGAAAAAATTGGTGAATCTTGAGCTGCTTGCCGATCTCAGCAGAAGGCAGTTTCTGATCCAATAATTCGCGAATACGCCATATACGGCGGAAATGGCTGGCCAGAGCCCCCAGGATCATCGGCGCTTCTTCGCCATTACGCAACATCGCCTGCAAGGTGGCCAGGGCCTTTGTCAGATTTTTTTCCCCCATGAAGCGGGCCAGTTCAAAGGCGCTGAACTCTTTACTTTGGCTGACAATAGCACGCACGTCGTCAACCGTGATCGCAGCACGGTTTCCCACAAAGAGCGCTATCTTTTCCACCTGGGATGCCAACGCCTGCAGGTTGTTCCCCACCAGAAAGGACAGCAGTTCGGCCCCGGCGCTGTCCATCTTTTTGCCGTGCCGGACCGCCTCCTGCATGATGAACGGCCCCAACCGGTTCTCATAGAGCTTCTTGAATTCCAGACAGCCGGGCTGCTTCTTCAGTTCAAGGAAAAACTTGCGACGCAGGTCCGGTTTTCCGGCCATGACGATCAGACAGGTCTCCGGGCAGGGGTTGGCCAGATAGGGTAACAGCCCTTCCTGGGTCGCGCTGGGCAGCCCTTCTGCCCGCTTGACCAGCACCACCCGCCGCTCGACGAACATCGGCAGCGTCTGGGCGCTGTCCAGTATCTCAGTCCCCTTGCAATCGCTACCGTAATAGACGTTCAGATTGAAATCCTTCATGGCGGGGTCGACGACCCGTTCCATGATCCTCTGGACGGCCCGTTCCACCAGGAACGGTTCCTCGCCGTACAGAAAATAGACCGGTGCCAGGGCGCCAGTCTTCAGCTGCCTTTCCAACTCCTGTTCGGTCATCAGTACGCCTGCTCCAAGTTCCAGACAACCTGCTGAGCCAGCTTGCGGGCTGCCGCCACCACCGCCGCATCCTCACCGCTACGCTGCATCTCGATGGTGGCGGTCACCGGATAGTCCTGCCAGGCAGCAACCGTTCCTTTCCAGAGAGGTGGCTGGTCATGACCTGCACCGTTTCGTCGGCGCACCGTCACCTCGGCCGTAAGGGTCAGACGGTACTCCTTGGCGGTATCGGCAGCGGTGTAGCTCACCACGGTCGCGTCATAGCCGGTCAACCGTCCTGAAACTACCAGGTCTGCCGCATCGGGAGCGACAGCGGGCAGGAGACCTCGCAGGGCGGCAAACTGGTCAAACAGTGCCCGTTTGAGCGCCACCGTGGCATTGGGGTGCACCGTGGAATTTTGAAAATACGCCACCCAGACCCGCTGCCCGGCCGGCAAACGGGTACCGCTATCCGCAGTGAAACGATAGCCACACCCTGCCAGCATGACCCCGCACAGCAGCAGCAGGCCGTATCTCGTCCCCCTACCCCGCAACAATGTTCACCAGCTTTCCCGGCACGACGATCACCTTGCGGATCTGGCGGCCGTCGGTAAAGGCCCTGACCTTCTCGTCGGACAGGGCCAGCGCCTTGACCGTCTCCTCATCGGTATCGATAGCCACCGACAAGCGTGAACGGAGCTTGCCGTTCACCTGCACCACAATCAGCAACTCCTCATCCGCAGTGGCGGACTGATCATAGGCCGGCCAGGCCGTATCGGCCAGACCGGTATCGTGCCCGAGCTGCTGCCACAGCTCTTCAGTGATGTGAGGCACAAAAGGGGCCAACATCTGCAGCAGCAGGTCCAGGGCCTCCTTCATCACCGCACCGGCCTGGGGTGAGGCGAGCCGGGCCCCCTGCAGCACGTTCATCAACTCCATAACCGCGGCGATGGCGGTGTTGAAGTGAAACCGCTCATCGATATCCTCGGTGACCTTTTTCAAGGTCTTGTGCACCGCACGCCGCAGGGTGCGCTCTTCATCGCTCAGCGTCGAAGGGTCAAGACACGCAGCAGCCCTGACCGTAGGGATAAACTCATGCACCAGTTTCCAGACACGGTTTAAGAAACGATAACAGCCGTCCACCCCCTGCTCGTTCCAGTCGAGATCCTTTTCCGGGGGGGCGGCAAAAAGAGAGAACAGTCGGGCGGTATCGGCGCCGTACTTCTTGATCAGGGCGTCCGGATCCACCACGTTCCCCTTGGACTTGCTCATCTTGGCGCCGTCCTTGATCACCATCCCCTGGGTCAGCAGATTGGTAAACGGCTCGTCACAGCTGACATACCCCAGATCGCGCATCACCTTGGTGAAAAAACGGGCATACAAGAGGTGCAGCACGGCATGCTCGATGCCGCCGATATACTGGTCCACCGACATCCAGTAGTCGGTGCGGGCCTTGTCCACCATCCCCCCTTCAAAATCGGGGCAACAGTAGCGCAAGAAGTACCACGAGGACTCCACAAAGGTATCCATGGTATCGGTCTCACGCCGGGCCGGCCTGCCGCACTGAGGACAGGGGACGTTGATGAAGCTCTCCAGCTTGGCCAGCGGACTGCCCCCTTCACCGGTAAAGGCCACGTCCCGGGGGAGCACCACCGGCAGCTCCGTGTCCGGCGCCGGTACAGCGCCGCAGCAGTCGCAATAGATGATTGGAATCGGGTTACCCCAATATCTCTGACGTGATACACCCCAATCCCTCAAACGGAAGTTAATGGTTTTCCTCCCCTTCCCTTCCGCTCCCAGCCAGTCGGCGACCGCCTCTTTACCGGCCTCATTTTCCAGGCCGTCGAAGCGGCCCGAGTTGACCATGACACCCGCCTCGGTGTAGGCGGCGGTCATGGTGGCCGGATCGAGAATTTCCCCTTCCGGTTGAATCACCACCACCAGCGGCAGGTCATACTTCCTGGCAAACTCGAAGTCCCGTTGATCATGGGTCGGCACCGCCATCACCGCGCCGGTGCCGTACTCCACCAGGACGAAATTGGCCAGAAAAATCGGCATCTTCCTGCCGGTTGCCGGATTGACGCAGTAGCTGCCGGTAAAGACCCCTTCCTTTTCCAGGTCGTCGGCAGTGCGCCTGATCCGGTCGGTCTTTTTCACCGTATCGATGAAGGCCGTCACCTCAGCGCGCCGTTCCGGCGTGGTCAACTCCAGCGCCAGCGGGTGCTCGGGGGCAAGAGACATGAACGTGGCGCCGAACAGGGTATCCTGACGGGTGGTAAAGACCCGGATGGCGCCGTCCCGCCCCTCCAGGGGAAAATCGATCTCGCAGCCGGTACTGCGGCCTATCCAGTTGCGCTGCATCACCAGCACCCGTTCCGGCCAGCCGGGCATCCTGTAGGTGTAGTCCAGCAGCTCCTGGGCGTAGTCGGTTATCCGAAAAAACCACTGCTCCAGCTCCTTCTGCTGCACCTCGCTGTCGCAGCGCCAGCAGGCGCCGTCCTCCACCTGCTCGTTGGCCAGCACCGTCTCGCAGGAGGGACACCAGTTGACAAAGGACTGCTTCTTGTAGGCCAGCCCCTTCCGGTACATCTCCAGAAACAGCTTCTGTTCCCAGCGGTAGTAGGCGACGTCGCAGGTCGCCAGTTCCCGGTCCCAATCGTAGGAGAGTCCCATCTGCTTCAATTGGTCACGCATGTAGGCGATATTCTCATAGGTCCAGGTGGCAGGATGGCTGTTGTTCTTGATAGCGGCGTTCTCTGCCGGCATACCGAAGGCGTCCCACCCCATCGGATGCAAGACGTTGTAGCCCCGCATCCGCTTGAAACGGCCAACGACATCCCCGATTGAATAGTTGCGGACATGTCCCATATGGATCCGGCCGGATGGATAGGGGAACATCTCCAACAGGTAGTATTTCCGTCTGGCAGGGTCTTCAGTCACCTTGAAGGTCTTCTGCTCTGCCCAGCGCTGCTGCCACTTCGCCTCTATCTCACCCGGGATGTACTTCTGTTCAGCAGACATCGGTTGCTCCTTGTCGATTGAATAGTGACCGGCAGCTTAATGCGCAAAGCCGCCACAGTCGAGAATGGCACTGGGGATCTCATCAAGGGATACCACCCGGTCCACACAGCCGGTGGCCACCGCCTCACGGGGCATGCCGTACACCACCGAACTCTCCTCGGATTCGGCAAGCACCTGTCCCCCATGCTGTTTTACCTGCCGGACCCCCTGGCTGCCGTCATTGCCCATACCGGTCAGCACCACCGCCAGCATCCGGTCACCGTACAACGGGGCGCTGGAGCGGAACAGGGCGTCGGCCGACGGGTTATAGCGATAGGCCGGATCAGGGGGGAGGACCCGCGTCCGGACCATCCCCCCTCCCTCATCCAACAACAGATTACAGCCGCCTGGGGCGATCAGCGCCAGACCGGGTTGTAACAGGTCCCCATCCTGGGCCTCTCGCACCTCGAAGAGGGACGAACGGTTCAAGCGGTCGGCAAAGGCCTTGGTAAAGCCCTGGGGCATATGCTGGGCAACCACCACGGCAAAGGGATAGGGGCGTTCAAAGGCGCTCAAGATCCCCTGCAGGGCCGGCGGCCCCCCGGTCGAGGCGGCTATGGCCACCAGTTCTAAGGAGGGTTTCGACACCAGGGGACCACCGCCGATCGTTCCGTGACGGACAAGCGGATGATCCGTGAGACGATGGTACTCCTTGATCCGCGCCGTGACCGCCAGCCGTACCTTTTCCTGCAGATCGGCAGTGATGGAGAGCAGATCGGGGCCGGCATCGCTGGACGGTTTGGCCACAAAGTCCACCGCCCCAAACTCCAGTGCGCGAAACACCTTCTCGGCATCGGAACGGGCACTGACCACGATCACCGGCAGACTGAAGCGACCGGTCAGGATACGCAGCAGGGTAAAACCATCCATGCGGGGCATCTCAAGGTCAAGGGTCACCAGATCAGGCTTCAGACTGATCACCTGCCGGATCCCCTCTTCGCCGTCAACGGCGTAGCCCACCACCTCAATCCCTGGCATCCCCTCCAGCATCCGGGTGATGCTGCGGCGGCTGTAGGCCGAGTCATCCACCACCAGTACCCGCAACGGCTTCACCATCGCTCCTCTGCCCCGCTGGCGGATGGTTTCTGGTACACCATGTCGTTTTTGAAGTGGCGCAGGGTAAAGAGGGTAGTGATATTCATCAATGACTCCGAGTGCCCAAGCAGGAGGAATCCCCCCCCCTGCAGGGCGCCGTGAAACGACTCCACCACCTTCTTCTTGGCAGACTGATCAAAATAGATGATCACATTACGGCAGAAGATGAGATCAAAACTACCCAGCATCGCCATCCGGGTACGATCCAGCAGGTTCAGGTGACTGATGGCCACCAGCTGCCGCACCGTGTCGGCTATTCTGAAGCTGCCGTCCAACGGCTCGAAATACTTGAGTCGATAGTAATCATCGGTCATCCGGAAAGCGGAACGGCCATAGATGCCGCGCCGGGCCTGTTGCAGGACCCGCTGGCTGATATCGGTGCCGATGATCTCCAACTGCCACCCCTGCAGACAGTGCATCTCCAAGAGCAGCATGGCGATGGTGTAAGGCTCCTCACCGGAGGAACAACCGGCGCTCCATATCCTGAGCCGCCGCGGCTGGCCAGCGGCCAGCTTTACCCTGCAAAGCTCGGGGATGATCTCATCGGCGAACGCACTCAGCTGATACGCCTCACGAAAGAAATAGGTCTCGTTGGTGGTGAGGAGATCCATGATCTCCTCCAGCTCCTGATCCCGCTTCCGGTTAAACTTCAGGAACTGGAAATACTCACGATAGGACTTGAGCTGAAGAGCTGCCAGGCGTCTGCTCAGACGCTTCTCCAGCAGGTACTTCGCATCGTCGTCAAAATAGAGCCCCGAGTGGCTGTAGACCAGATCACGGAGGAGGCGAAACTCCTCGTCGGGCAGCGCTATTTCAGGTTCAACGGGCAGCGGCATGGTCAGGGAGGGTCCAGGAGCTGCTGGATGGCATGACGCACCAGGTCGTGATCTTCGCGATCCAGGGTCATCCGCAGCAGCAGCTTACGCTCGGCATCGGGGAGGCAGGCGCAGGCCCGCACCGCCGTCATCCGCACGTCCCAGTCCTGATGACTGAGGATATGGCTGAGCCAGGGGGTGAGCAGCTCCGGTGTGTGCCGCGCCAGGATCTCAATGGCGCTCTTCAGCACCTCCCCATCCCGCTGTCCCAGGGCCTGGGAGACCAGGGCAAAGCCCTCAGGGGCGCCAATCAGGTCAAAGGCCTCCAGGCAGGCCAGTTGCGCCACCGCATCTCCCCGCTGCCAGAGGTCCAGCACGTCGGGCAGCGCCTCATCCCCTGCCAGTTCCACCAGACTGCGCAGGGCCGCCGCCTGCACCCAGGGGGACGGATCCTGGAGCGCCAGCCGCAGGGGCTCCGTACCGGTTGTCGGGCAGTAGCAGCCACCCAGAGCCTCGGCCGCCGCAATCCGCACGTCCTCCACCTCATCCACCAGCGCCATGACCAGGCTGGGACAGGAACCCTCCAGACGCAGCCTGCCCACGGCACGCACCCCGGCCTCCCGGACCACCGGATCCTCATCTTTGATCAGACGGGCCAACTGATCGCAATCGCCGGTGGCTGCACAGAGCAGGGCAGCGCCATGGCGCTGTTCGGGCAGATCGGATGCGAGCATCTGTGCGGCGACTGCGCGTATCAGCTCGCTGTCCGAACTGCTGCGCAGACGGAGGGTCTGCAGGGCAGCATCGCGTACCGCAGGATCGCTGTCCCCAAGCAGACCGGTAACCGCGGTCAGCAGGACAGCGCCGGGAAGGGAGGCAACGGCAAGCAGGGCGGCCCGGCGCACCTCGGCGGCATCGTCGGCCAAGGCGCCAAGGATGGTCCGCTCCACCGCCTCCCCCCCCTGCCCAATCCTTCCCAGCAGCGTGCAGATGGCGACACGCTCTCCTTCATCCGCCAGCGGAAAGCGTTCCAGGGCAGGGGCCAGCGCCGAGGTCCCCATCGCCCGTAAGGCCTCTGCGGCCACTGACGCCAGACGCTCATCCCCCATGGCCTGCATCAGGGCAGGCACGCCACGTTGATCACCAATGGTCCCCAGAAGGATCACGGCCGCCTCAGCCAGGGAAGGGTCCTGACTATCGCTTGCATGCTGCAGGTATTCAAGAAGCCCCTGGTCGGCCAACTGCCCCAAGGCATCCACCACCACCTGCCGGGACTGCCGGTCAAGACGCTGCAGGACCGCTGCAAGGGCGCGGATGGCGGCGGAACGGCCCGTGGGGAGTGCCGATGCCACGCCGGCGAGCAGGAGATCGGCCGCGTCACCATCGCCGCCGATCCGTCCCAGACAGTCGTATACCGCAGGCTGGAGCAGTTCCTCACCTGCCAGGGCGGCCACCACCGGCGGCAGGGGGATCGGTTGACCGATCCGTCCGATGGCTGCCAGGGCGTTGAAACGGAAGAAGAGGTGGTGATGCCGTTCAAGGGATTCCAACAGCGGAACCACGGCTGAACGGTCACCGCTGGCCCCCAGCGCCTCGGCCGCCGCAGCCGCCACGTTGATATCGTCATCGGCCAGGGCCGTCACCAGGCCAGGCAGGGCGCTCCGGTCCCCGATGGCGGCCAGGGCATCCACCACCAGCTTGCGCAGATCATGGTCCGGATCCCCAAGGTAGCCTACCAAGACCGGTACAGCCCGTTTCCCCAGACGTATCAACGCCTCGGCCGTGGCGTTACGGAGCCCGGCATTGGCCTCATCCCGCAGCAGGCTCACCAGTCCGTTGATATCGTCCCGGCCCGGTCGGGCCGCCACCAGCACCTCCACCGCCTCTTTGCGCACCCGCCAGCTGACGTCGCCCAAGGCCCCCCAGAGCAGGGCTCGGCTCGTGTCAAGCGGTCTTCCAAGCAGGGCATGGACCGCCTGGCGCCGGACCTCTTCATCTGCAGCCCCCAGCAGGGAGGCGCTTTCAGGCATCAGCATGGGACAGCTCTCCCGTCACACGACCCAGCTCACGCCGCTCCGCAGGGGTAAAAAGCGTGTCGATCGCCAGAATCAGATACAACATACCGGTGTGCAGACAAACCCCCACCAGAAATTCTCCTCCCACGCCGTCCGCCATCTCAGGGGGCGGCACAATATCACGCACCGGCACGGTCAGGACCTCTTCCACATCATCAACCGAAAGGGCCACGGGACGCCCCGCAACCGAGACGATCATCATCTTGCCGGCCCCACCCCCACGGGGCCCCATCCCGAACCGTGAGCGCAGATTTACCACCGGTATCACCGCCCCCCGCAGGTTGATCAACCCCTCCAGGAGACGGGAGACCCGGGGCATCCCACAGAGCGGCAATGGCAAGACGATCTCCCGGATCCGCATGATATCAACGGCAAAGTGGATATCCCCCAGGCGAAAGCTGGCAAGCTGCAGTTCCTGTACGGTCTTTTCCGCCATATCAGGCCTCACCGACCGTCCCCGGATCCACCAGGTGCTCCACATCCAGCAGGATCACCATCCGGTCATCGCTCCGACCGATACCGGCCACACATTCGCGGTCAATCCCCTCAAGGGCTGCAGGGGTAGCCTCACGACGGCTCTCGGGGATCCGTACCACGCCGGTTACGGCATCCACCCGAAGACCGCTGAAGCTCTCCCCACGCCGGACGATGACCACCCGCTCCTGGCCGGTTGGAGTCGCCGCGGTAAGACCGAGACGTTTACGCAGGTCAAGCACGGGCACAATCACCCCACGGAGCGAGATAACGCCTTCAACGAAATACGGGGCATGGGGCACCTCGGTCAGTTCGCGAGGTTTTATCAACTCCTTGATATCCATAATGTTCACACCATACTCTTCACTCCCCAGAATCACGCAGAGAAACTCCTGGTACCGCTCTTCCACCCGCAGCTCCTCCTGCGGGGGTAGATCCGCCAAGGCCGACGGCATTGACTGTTGATCAGCCTGCCGTCCGGCCAGGATTGCCGCCAGGGGATCGAACGAGATCGCAGACACGGGGGGAAGAACCGGCGTCACCGGTTCGAAATCGGGGCCGCCGACAGCGTCACCGGGGAGGGCCGACAAGGGAAGAGCGGCGGGGAGGAACGGTGCTTCAGTCAACGGCAACGGCACAGCAGGCGACGTTGGCGGGACTCCGGCACCGGACTCATCCTGCCGGGCCTTATTGCGAATTTTGGCCAGTTCCATAGCGATATCCGGTCAGAGGATCCCTTCATCCTTTACTTCGTTGACAATAGCGGCATCCACCATGGCGGCATCGGCGCCGTAGGCCACCAACAGGGCGTTGGTGGCTATGGTGTTGATCCGTCGAGGCACGCCACCGGAAAGCTCGTGAATCGCCTGCAGTGCGTCAGGGGTAAACTGGCCGGCCGCACCGCCTGCAGCGGTCATCCTGAAATCCAGATACTCCATGGTCTCTTCAAGCGTCAGCGGCTGCAGATGGTACTGCAGGGCAATCCGTTGCCTGAGCGGCTCCAGCGGCTGGTAGCGCAGGATCGAACGGAGTTCGGGCTGCCCCATGATCAGCACCGCAAGCAGGTTATGGCTATCCAGTTGGTAGTTGGTCAGGAGGCGGATCTCATCAAAGACCTCCAGGTCGGTGATGGTCTGGGCCTCGTCGACCACCAGCACCGGGCAGGCACCGGCCCGGTACAGGTCGTACAGCACGCCGGTGATCTGACGGAGGAGATCGTCCTTGCCCCTGGCCGGCTGGTCGATCTCCAGTCCATGGGCCACGGTACGCAAAAACTCCAGCGCCGCCATACGGGGATTGAAAATCAGTACAAACCGGCAACCGGCGCCGCAGCGGTCCATGAGGGCCCGGGAGAGGGTGGTCTTGCCGCAGCCCACATCACCGGTGAGCAGGGCGATCTCCCGCTCCTCCACCGCATACTCCAGGCGGGCCAACGCCTCCTCATGACCAGGGGCGAGAAACAGGAAGCGGGGGTCCGGGGTCTTGCCGAACGGTTTTTCCCGCAGGCCGAAGTACGCCTTGTACACGCCCTAGCCCCCTGCACGCATCATCTCGGTGATGATGCCTCCGGCATCCAGGACCAAAATAGTGCGTTGATCGCCGAGATCAGCGGCGCCTGAGATACCGCGGATAGAGCGGAAGATATCCCCCAACGGCTTGATGACGATATCCTGTTGCCCCTGCAGGTCATCAACCACCAGCCCCAGCCGTTTCTCTGCCGCCCCCACCACCACCACATACTGTTCCAGGGGGGCATCAATCCGCTCCACTGCCAGAAAACGGTCCAGACGCAACAGCGGCAGGGTGGCCTCCCGAAGGTTAATCACCTCCCGGTTCTCGATGGTACGGATATCGGCCGGCGCCAGCAGCAGCGATTCAACCACCGAGGTGATCGGCAGGGCGTAGGTACGGCCGGCGCACGAGATGATCAGCGCCTTTATGATGGCCAGGGTGATCGGCAGCACGATGGTAAAACGGGACCCCAAACCTGGCCAGGTCTCGACATCCACCATGCCGGAGACCGCCGCGATATTGGTACGGACCACGTCCATCCCCACGCCACGGCCCGAAAGGTCGGTAATCCGATCAGCTGTCGAGAAGCCGGGCAGGAAGATCAGTTCCAGCGCATCCCGGTCGGATACGGGGGAGGCATCATGCAGCAAACCCTTGGAAAGGGCCTTCTGCTTGACCTTTGCCAGATCGATCCCGCTGCCGTCATCCTCCACCTCAATCACCACGTGGTTTCCCCGCTGATAGGAGGAGAGTCGCACCGTACCCCGTTCGTCCTTTCCCAGCGCCTGACGGCGCTCCGCCGGTTCGATACCGTGATCGATGGCATTGCGGATGATATGCATGAGTGGATCGGCGATATGCTCCACAATCAGCTTATCCAGCTCGGTCTCTGCGCCGAACAGCTTCAGCTCGATCTTCTTCCCCTGCTCACGGGCGATGGTGCGAACGATGCGCGACATCTTCTCGTACAACTGCCCCAGCGGGATCATCCTGATGGCCATGACCCCGTTCTGGAGATCGGCCAGACGCCGCTCCAACCCTTTGGCAGCCTTACCCAGATCAATCGCCATGCGGGAGAACCCCTCGGCCCGCATCCGGTTGGCGATAGCGGCAATCGCCGAGTGGGCCAGCACCAGTTCACCGACGATATTCATCAGCTCATCCAGCTTGCCGATATCGACCCGCACGGTGCTGGTCATGCTCTTGGCGGACGGCCCCTCATCGGGAAGAGGCACGACAGCAGAAGGCGGCGTTTCCTGGCTCGACACCGCCGGGGAGGTCACCCCGGCCGCAGGAGTGGGGGATAGCTCAGGAGCGTGCTGCAGCGCCGGGGCCACCACGGACGTGGCGTCTCCAGCGGAGCCTCCATAGCAGGTAATGGCGACCACCTTCCCCGCCAGCAGCTCCTGCAGCTCCGCCAGAGGCCGCAGGGACCCCAGCAGCAGCTCGAAATCGATGTTGGTCTGGCTGTTTTCCCCCATGCTGGGGAGGGTACTGATCAGCTCCCCGTACCCCTTGAGCTGTTCGGTCAACCCCCCCAACTCCTGATCGAAGGTACCGAGGTCAAAGGAGGTATGGATGAGACACAACTGCCGACCCTGGCCGATATTTTCACGGAGACGGTGCTCCTCGTACTCGGTGAGCGCCCCCAGGATAGACTCCGGAAGCCCCAGCTGGCCGGGGGTGACACCCGGTGCGCCACCGGAGGTGGGAGGCGCAAGGCAGGTGGCGATGGCGTCAGCATGGGCGGCAATCTCATCCCGGTGTTGATCGAGGGTGGCATCGGCGGTTGCCCGCAGCAGGGTGGTCAACAGTCGCGAGGAGCGGAACAGCAGTTCCATAACCTGAGACGTCAGGCTGACCTTCCCCATCCGGAGCCAGTCCAGCAGGTTCTCCGTGTTATGGGCCACCTCGGCCACGGTACTGAAGCCAAACATGCCGGCTACCCCCTTCAGGGAGTGCGCCCCCCGGAAGATGGCGTTCAACAGATCGGGGTCCCACGAGCCTCCCTCTGCCATATCAGCCAGATCAGCCAGCTGGGCAGCCAACTCTTCGAGGATCTCCTCGGCCTCGGCCAGAAAATCCCGTACGGCATCGGGGGATGGCGAGTGGGTAACAGTCATAGCAACCTTTGGATAAGCTCCAGCAATGTTGCCGGTATAAACGGCTTGACCAGATACTCGTTGGCCCCCAAGGAGAGACCACGGTCAATATCCTGACGACTTCCTTCGGTGGAGATGATGATCACCGGCAGGTCCCGGTAAATCGGATTGGTGCGGACAAAACTGAGGAGCTCCAGCCCGTTTATATCCGGCATATTGATATCGGTCAGGATCAGGTCGATCTGTTCGCGGGGCAGAATACGCAAGGCCTCGAAACCGTTGGCTGCCTGCAGGACCCGCACCGTCCCCAGGGTCTCAATGGTTGCCGCCATAAGCGACCGCATGGCGGCTGAATCATCAACGATCAGAAGTGTAGGGGTCTTCACCAGGGTCTATCCTTCCTCCGAGACGCTGTCTGCCGGCAGGCAGTTCCGTAGTTCCCTCTGCAGCTCCGTTATGAATGAGGCAAATGCCGCAGAACCGATCTGCCCCCGCCGGGGCTTCAGAAGACAGCTGCAGCCGAGAGCGGTCGCCTCCTGCTCCGCCTCATCGTAATGAAAATCGGTCATGAGAAGGACCGGAAGGTCCTGGAAACGCTGACGAAGTAGCTGCAGGAGCTCAAGACCGCCAAGCACACCGGTTCCGTCCATCCGGGGCATGATCAGATCAAGCAGTACCACCGGCCGCCGGTTGCCTTGATACAGCCGGCTGATACCGGTCAAGGCATCCTCAGCGCTCACAAAGGAAAGGACCTGCCAGGTGGCGGCAGAGCAGGCAGCGGCAATGGCCTGCAACATGGCGGCATCATCATCCACCAGCACCAGCAGTGGAGCGACCTGGGCCGTTACAGCCGCAAAGGCCGCCTCACCAGACGACAGATGACGCAGGCGTGCCACCTCGTCCGACGACGGTGGCGGGTCACCTCCCCGTTCACGCAAGAACTGGAGGGGATCGAGGTAGGCGGCATCAACGGTCTCGACAGCGCTGCCAGCTACAAAGTCATAATCCCCTGTATGCCAGTCAAACAGGGTCGTCAGCACGTTTGACATCTGTTCCCGTACGAGCTGTTCAACCACCCGCAGCTCCACCTGGAAATGATTGCGCAGGATCAGGCCGATCGGCTCACGGAAGCCGCCGTTTTGCTGTATGGAGAGGGCCGTGCGGATGGCGCCGAGATCAACGACCCCGCGCAGCACCATCAGCTCCCCAAGACTCTGCTGAAAACCGGTGGAACTCACCCGTACCAGCAGACCGTCACGCCACTGCAGAACCGCCTCACGGCCACGACTTTTCAGGGTAAGGAGACCGGTTCTGCGGCTGAGACTGATGATCTGCAGAATCTCGTCCAGTCCCAGCTCCTCCAGTCTCCCGCTCAGGGTACTACTGCCCATGGTGACGCACTCTCCCGTACTGTTGGCGTAGCTCTCATGAAGGGGATAAACAATAAACCATGCCCCCCTGCAAGTAAAGCGCTATCACTCCTTGCGCTCCGTTCGATCCCGGCCCCGGAACAACAGCTTGAACGGCGTTCCCTGAAAACCGAAGGCATCCCGGAAACGGTTCCCCAGATACCGTTCATACGGGGTGTCGATCCCCTCCGGCTGATTGGTGAATATGGCAAAGGTGGGCGGTTTTACCCCCACCTGGGTGACAAAATAAAATTTCACCCTCCTGCCGTGATGCAGCGGCGCATGATGGGCCTCCACCGCCTCCTTGAAGCAACGGTTGAGCTCAGAGGTGGTAACCCGTCGCGCATACTGCTCAGCGACCAGCGCTACCGCCTCCATCACCTTGTTGATCCGCTGCCCGGTCTTGGCGGAGACAAACACGATCGGCGCAAAGGAGAGAAACTTGAATTCGTACCTAATCTGGTCCACAAACGTGCCGAGGGTCTTGTTGTCCTTTGCAAGCGTATCCCACTTGTTGACCACAAAGACACAGGCCCGGCCCGCCTCGTAGACATAGCCGGCGATATGCTT
>JAJYCS010000045.1 GCA_021778115.1 Deltaproteobacteria bacterium | reverse complement strand
CAGTTTGTAGACAAGGCAGGGGGTGGAGGACGGATCAGGGAGAACTGGGACCTGCAGGACCGGATGATGACCAGACCTGCCACCGACAAGGCGGAATAGGGGACACTCAGACCTCGCCGTTGAGGCGGTAATGGACCTCCATCAGGGCCTTTAGTTGCTGTCGCAGCTCGTCATCGGCAAGCTCGGCGACCTGCCGGTTAATCCAAGACAGCGTTTCCGGTCCCAACGGAGGTACGGGCTGTCGAATAGCTGCAGAGGCTGCCGGCATTGGGTCCACCGTGCCGGACCTGAGCACAATCTCCCGCACCTTTTCCTCACCCAGACAACTATTCAGCCGGTCTGTCAGATCGGCACGCATGAACGCCAGTTGCTGCATCCAGGGGGCGCTGGAGACCACCACGGTCAATACGCCGCCGATAAAACGCAACGGCCGTGCCCGGCGGGCTATGACCGGCCCCACCGCCTCCTCCCAGCGTTGCCAGATGGCCAGATCCTTGAGACGCTCACCCAGCACGGTCCCCTGCAAGCTGTACGTAAGCAGCCCTGCTACCGGCTCAGGGCGTCCTTTTGGTCGTTTTCCCGCCACGACGTATCCTCCGTCGGTACCACCCTCCCACCACCTGCCCTGCGACGGCGCTCCCCAAGGTGAGCGGTATGACCCGAAGACTGAAGCCGGCAGCGATCCGCATAATCACCACCAGCGGTATCGGCAGATGGATCATGAGAAACCAGCCAAAGGAATATTTTCGAAATGATTCCCGCCAGTAACCACACGGTATACTTATTGAAAACGCCAGCACCAGCAGTCCTGCCAAGCGAAATGAGTCTTGCATGAGGCACTCCTTTAGGGCATAGTATGAAACCGGACCGAAATTGTCAATTATACCTACGCCGGTCACACAAGGAAGCTCTCGATGTCGGACCATTATCTGGTCAGAGAAGGACACTGTCTGGCGGTCTTCAACTCAACCCACCGCGCACTGAAGGCTGAAGGGATACTGAAGGGGATGGGACTGCCGATCCTCCTTATCCCTGCCCCACGGGCCCTTGCGACCGACTGCGGCCTGGCCCTGCGTTTTGAAGATGAACACCTGTCCGCCATCCTGCAGATCCTGAGATCCCGTGACCTGCAGCCGGCCTATGTCAGCTGCCTGAGGGACGGGCAGTACAATCGATACCAGGAGCATTTCGATGACAACCATTGATTGTCGCGGTCAAGCCTGCCCTGCCCCGGTCATCGCCACCAAAAAGGCACTTGAGACCTCTCCTGACGGGGTCTGCGTCCTGGTAGACGATGGCCCTCCCCGGGAGAATGTCACCCGCTTTGCCCGGACCAGGGGTCTCACCATAACCGAGACCGCAAACGCCAGCGGCTGGTCCCTCCAGATCACCGGCAGCGTTTCCCTCCCGACCTCACCCGTGGCGCCCGCACAGCCCGTAGATGGCGAACGGCTCCTCCTGATCACCAGTGACCGGTTGGGGGAAGGCGCCGATGAGCTGGGGAGACTGCTGATGCGCAACTTCCTGCACACTCTGCTGGAAACGGCTCAGCGACCTGATCGGATACTGTTCCTGAACAGCGGTGTCCTGCTGACCGTCCAGGGCGCCGAGACCCTTGAGGCCCTGACCGCCCTGGCGGCAGCGGGGATCGACCTCGCATCCTGCGGCGTCTGTCTCGATTTCTACCAGCAGAAGGACCAATTGGCCGTCGGCAGGGTCACCAACATGTTCAGCACTGCCGAGCAGTTGTTGTCCGCCGCGCTGGTCATCAGGCTGTAGCAAAAACAAATACTTCTTGACAGCGCTGCAGAAATTCCCGTATAGTTTCATTCTTTTAGAATACCTAGATTGCGCCAGTGACCATTGCCCATGTTTGAAACCCTCTCGGATAAGCTGGAATCGGTTTTCAAGAAACTCCGCGGCCAGGGGGTGATGACCGAGGAGAATATCAAGGATGCCCTGCGCGAGGTACGCCTGGCGCTCCTTGAGGCCGATGTCAACTTCAAGGTGGTCAAGGAGTTCGTCGAGTCCGTACGGGTTAAAGCCATCGGCACCGAGGTGCTCCAAAGCCTTTCCCCCGGGCAACAGGTGGTCAAGATCGTCCATGACGAGTTGATCGCGCTCATGGGGGGCTACGGCAGCAACGACCTCGACCTGGCGGCAAAACCGCCGGTGGCCCTGATGATGGTGGGATTGCAGGGGGCCGGCAAGACCACCTCCTGCGGCAAGCTGGGAAACTGGCTCCGCAAGCAGAAGCGGCGTCCCCTGCTGGTACCGGCCGATGTCTACCGTCCGGCGGCCATTGAACAGCTCAAGACCGTCGGCCGCCAGCTCTCTCTGGAGGTCTTTGACAGCAGACCGGATCAGGATCCGGTACAGATCTGTACCGCTGCCCTGACCTTCGCGGAGTTGAACGGCTTTGACACCGTCATCCTGGACACCGCCGGCAGGCATCAGATTGACGACTTTCTGATGGCCGAGCTGGAACGGATCAAAGGGGCGGTACAACCTCGTGAAATCCTGTTCGTTGCCGACGCCATGACCGGACAGGAAGCGGTCAACGTGGCCGGTGGCTTCAACGAACGTCTCGGCCTGACCGGCGCCATCCTGACCAAGCTGGACGGTGACGCCAAAGGTGGCGCCGCTCTCTCCATCCGGGCCGTTACCGGGACTCCGGTCAAGTTTGTCGGCCTTGGCGAAAAACTGGACGCCCTGGAGGTATTCCACCCCGATCGTCTGGTCTCCCGCATCCTCGGTATGGGCGATGTGCTGACCCTGGTGGAAAAGGCCCAGACGGCCTTTGACGAACAGGAGACGAGACAGCTCCAGCAAAAGCTGAAGAAGAACCAGTTCGACCTGGAAGACTTCCTCAACCAGATGCAGCAGTTAAAGAAACTGGGGTCGCTTGAGTCCATCATGGGGATGATCCCCGGCATGGGCAAGATGATGAAGCAGATGCAGGGCGCCCAGCCCAGCGAAAAGGAGATCCAACGGATCGAGGCGATTATCCGCTCCATGACGCCGGCCGAACGGGCAGACCACAGCATCATCAACGGCAGTCGTCGTCTGCGGATCGCCAAGGGGAGCGGCACCACCGTCCAGGAGATCAATCTGCTCCTCAAACGCTTCACCGAGGCGCAGAAGCTGATGAAACAACTCCAGAAACTGGGCCCCAAAAACCTGATGAAGGGGATGGGAGGGCTTTCAGGGCTGGGCGGCATGGCCAAGGGGATGCTGCCCTTTGGCCGTTAATCGGGCATTTTTCGTACAAACCGTTTTTTATTCATCTAAACAGACACAACGAAACACACACGCAGGAGGAAACAGATGGCAACCAAGATCAGACTGCAGCGCGGTGGCGCCAAAAAGCGCCCCTTTTATCAGGTGGTGATTGCCGACGAGCGTTCACGCCGCGACGGCCGTTTTATCGAAAATCTCGGCTACTACGACCCGACCAAGAGCCCCGCGGTCTGCAAGCTGGATCGGGAAAAGGTCACGGCTTGGCTCGGCAAAGGGGCACAACCCACCGATACCGTGCGCCAGATCCTCAAGAATCAGGGTCTTCTGGGGCAGGCGGAACCGACTGTATAGCCCTTAGCTTCTTCTGTACGGCGTTCGTTACCCCAACCCACAGAGGTACGCCAGATGAAGGCACTCGTCGAAACCATCGCGCAGGCCCTTGTTGATGATCCATCCAAGGTGGTGACCACCGAAGAGATGGAGGATGACACCCTGGTGATCAAGCTCTCCGTGGCCAAGGAAGATATGGGCCGGATCATCGGCAAGGAGGGACGTACCGCCAAGGCGGTTCGGACCCTGCTGAACGCCGTTGCCACCAGGGACAACAAGAAGGCGATCCTTAAGATCGTCGAGTGAGGCAGTCTCTCCACGAGAACCTGATTGCCGTCGGGCGGGTCAGCGGAACCCACGGCATCAGGGGGCAGTTGCGTCTGCGCTCTTACTCGGGGAATCTGGCAACCCTGCAAGCCGTTCATCAGGTGACCCTGCGGTTGCCGGACGGCAGTTGCCGTGTCTACCCCTTGAGCACGGTCACCAGCAATGGCGAATCCTTTCTGCTGACCTTGGGCGGGTTTGACACTATCAATCAGGTCCTTGGTCTGGTGGGGAGTGAGCTCTGCCTGTGCCGTGAACAACTGCCGGAACCGGACGAGGACGAGTACTACTGGCAGGACCTGCTGGGCCTTACCGTGGTGACCGACCGGGGGCAGGTGCTCGGCGCCATCGGCGACATCATGGAAACCGGCGCCAACGACATCTACCTGGTGCACGGGAACGGTCATGATTATCTGATCCCTGCCATCGGAGATGTAGTGACCAAGGTCGACCTTGCCACAAGGACCATGACGATTACCCCGCTGGAGGGGTTGTTGGAGATGTATGAGGTTTGACATCCTGACCCTTTTCCCGGAGATGTTCCGGGGGCCCTTTGACGAGAGCATCATCCGACGAGGCCAGGACAAGGGATTGGTCAGCATCGTTCTCCATCAGATCCGTGAATACGCCACGGACCGACACCAGACGGTGGACGACAGCCCCTATGGTGGTGGTGCCGGTATGGTGATGAAGCCGGAGCCCCTGTCAGCCTGCATTACGGCGGCCCGTCTCCAGAACCCCGCTGCCACGGTACTGTTGACCACGCCACGGGGCACACCCTTGACCCACCAGCTGGCGGTCGAGCTCGCGGGGAAGTCAGGCCTGATCATCGTCTGCGGGCGCTACGAAGGGGTGGATGAACGGGTACACGAGCTGCATGTGGACCTTGAGCTCTCCATCGGGGATTACGTGCTCTCGGGTGGCGAACTTGCAGCCATGGTGGTTGTTGACAGTATCACCAGACTGGTGCCGGGTGTACTCGGTTCCGATGAGTCGGCGGCAGATGATTCGTTCAGCGACGGCCTCCTCGAGTACCCGCAGTATACCCGTCCGGCGGCATTTTGCGGTCTGACCGTACCGGAGGTGCTGCTGTCCGGCAACCATGCCCGTATCGCCCAGTGGCGGCGGCAACAAGCCCTGCAGCGCACGCTTGAACGCCGTCCCGACCTGCTGCAATCGGCCCCGCTCTCGGAGCATGACCGCAGGCTTCTGGCTGAGCTGGGCAGATGACCGCAACCTGCAACCTGGCCCTTGCACTGGTCCACTACCCGGTCTACAACAAGCACCGGGAGGTGGTGACCACTGCGGTAACCAACCTGGATATCCACGACATCGCACGGGCGGCCCGGACCTTTGGTCTCACCCGTTACTACCTGGTGACCCCCTCCGGGGAGCAACAGACGATGATCAGACGGATTGTCCACCACTGGCAGGATGGCTGGGGCGCCTCCTACAACCCGGACCGTCGTGAGGCCCTGGGCATAATCCGGATCGTTTCCTCCCTGGAGGAGGCCAGCAGCGATCTCCAGCAGGACTTCAGCGCACCGGTGATTACCGTGGCCACCGGGGCCAGACAGCGTGCCGACACCGTCAGTTTTACGGAACTGCGGCGTCAGCTGCAACAGCCCGATACCCCCCGCCTGCTGACCTTCGGCACCGGCTGGGGGCTGACCGATGCACTATTTGAACAGGCCGATGCAATACTGGAGCCGATCAGGGGAGCGGGTAGCTACAACCACCTCTCCGTCCGCTCGGCAGTCGCCATCATGCTGGATCGCCTTCTAAGCGGGGAAAACGACCGATAGATATCGCCGTCAGATGCAGACTGATACGACAGACACTACCTTTCAACGGATACAATCAAGGAGGAACAGCACCATGAACACCATCGACATGCTTGAGTTTGAACAGATGAAGAAGAACACCCCAACCTTCAAGGTGGGGGATACCGTCAAGGTCCACGTCAAGATCGTGGAAGGAGACAAACAGCGGATCCAGGCCTATCAGGGGGTGGTTATTGCACGCCAGAACGGTGGTCTCCGCGAATCGTTCACCGTACGCAAGATCTCGAACAACATCGGCGTAGAGCGGGTTTTCCCGATCCATTCACCCACCATCGAGCAGATCGAGGTGGTTACCCGCGGTCATGTGCGCCGGGCCAAGCTCTACTACCTGCGCAAACTCCGGGGCAAGGCCGCACGCATCCGCGAGCGGAAATACGTTCCTGCCGCCAAGGCCTGATACCTCACCGTATCATCACGCTACGGCACGGCCCCGTCATCGGATCGGGCCGCGCCGTAGCGTCTCGACCATACTATGCAGACCGATCTCTTCTCCTCCCCCCCGCTGGATCTCTACCGATTTGAACGGCGGCTGCATCGCCTTGGCTACCGCCTTATCGCCGGCATTGACGAGGCCGGCCGCGGTCCTCTGGCTGGTCCGGTGGTGGCAGCGGCGGTCATCCTCCATCCCGATCGTCCCATTGCTGGGGTCAATGATTCCAAAAAACTGACGGAGCGCAGCCGGGAACGCCTCTTCGAGCAGATCCAGGAAGCGGCGCTGGCCATCGGCATCGGTTCCCTTCCCCCCGTGGAGATCGACCGGATCAACATCCTCCAGGCAACCCGTCAGGCCATGCTGGCAGCGGTCTGTCAACTTGCTCCCACACCGGACGCCCTCCTGATCGACGGGATCACCGCCATCGACACCCCCCTCTACCAGCAGACCATCACGCGGGGTGACAGCCTCAGCGCCTCCATAGCTGCCGCCTCAATTATTGCCAAGGTAACCCGGGACCGCTTGATGCGTGACTATGACACGGCCTACCCACAGTACGGCTTCGGGCGTCATAAAGGCTACGGCAGCGCCGCCCACCTTGCAGCCCTGCGCCGCCATGGCCCCTGTCCGATTCACCGCGCCAGTTTCCGCGGCGTCAAAGAGCTGCTGCATCCCGCGTCATCTGTTTGCATTTTCAACTGAACCCTGCTACATACTGCCCATGACAACCCGAGGCGACAGCGGCAAACGATCCGGTATCGGGATGATCCCCTCGCTGCTCAAGCAGGAAGGGCTCTTAAGCGACGAGCAGCTGAGTTATGCCGTGCGGGTCCACGACAAGTTGACCACCCCGCAGACCATGCTGGACACCCTGCTGGAGTTGGGGATCATCACCCAGGAACAACTCCAGACCACCCTCAGAAAGCACCAACTCAACATCCGGCTGGGGGACCTGCTGGTGGAGCTGGGGTATCTGCGGGCCAGCGATCTGCAACAAGCCCTGGCGATCCAGAAGGAATCCCAGGGACAGAAACGGCTGGGCGAGGTGCTGGTGGATGGGGGATTCATCGAGGAGCGCAAGCTCCTGGAGACCCTCTCCTATCAGTTGGGCTATCCGCTGATCGACCCTGACTTTGTCCGGATCGACAAGACCCTGCAGGCCCACCTCCCCTTAAACGTCTGCAAGCAGGTCAACGCCCTCCCCCTCTACCGCTCGGGGGAGCAGATTGTGGTCACCTTTGCCGATCCCCTCGATCACCGCGCACGGGAGGTGGTCCGGGCCCACCTGCCGAACTTTCTCCCCGCCATCTGTGCGAAGAACTCCCTCAAAGAGGCCTTTGCGGCGCTCGACCATGCCGGCCAGACCATAGCCACCGACGACAGCACCATTGTCGGCATGATCAACCTGCTCTTTGACGAGGCGATCGAGGAGGGGGCCAGCGACATCCATATCGAGCCCCTCAAGGACCGGCTACGGGTCAGGTTCCGCCGTGACGGCGTCATGGGGCACCACAAGGAGTTCCCCCGTGAGATCGCCCCCCAACTGGTGACCCGGATCAAGGTCATGTCCAAGGCTGACATCGCTGAGAAACGACGCCACCAGGATGGACGGATCCTCTTCATAAGCCGCAAACACGGCCTGAACCTGGATATGCGGGTCTCCTTCTTCATCACCATCCACGGTGAAAAGGTCGTGCTGCGGCTCTTAAACAACAAGGGAACCCTGCTGGACATCAAGGAGATCGGCATGGCGCCGCGGATGCTGGAGCATTTCATCTACGACGCCCTCGAGGTCCCCACCGGGGTAATGATCGTCACCGGTCCCACCGGCTCAGGCAAGACCACCACCCTCTACAGCTGTGTCAACTACCTGAACAACATCAACACCAGCATCATCACCGCCGAGGACCCGGTGGAGTATGTCATCGAAGGGATCGGCCAATGCTCTATCAACCCCAAGATCGGGGTTACCTTCGAAGAAACCCTGCGCCATATCGTCCGCCAGGACCCGGACGTGATCGTGCTGGGGGAGATCCGCGACCAATTTTCGGCCGAGACCGCTATCCAGGCAGCCCTGACCGGCCATAAGGTCCTGACTACCTTCCACACCGAGGATTCCATCGGCGGCCTCATCCGGCTGATGAACATGCAGATCGAGGCCTTTCTGATCTCCTCCACCGTGGTCTGTATCGTGGCCCAACGTCTGCTCCGCCGGGTATGCCCCGACTGCGCCGAGCCGTACACCCCCACCCCTCTGGACCTCTCCCGCCTGGGGCTCTCGGCGGTCGACCTTGCCGGCGCCGAGTTCAAGCAGGGGCGCGGCTGCAAAAACTGCCGTTTCAGCGGCTACCGGGGACGGGTGGCCATCTTTGAACTGCTGGTGATGAACGAGATGGTGAAAAACGCGATCCTGGAACACAAAAGCTCGTATGAAATCCGCAAAATCAGCGTTGAGACCTCCGGGATGGTCACCCTGATGGAGGACGGCATCGTCAAGGGCGCCCGGGGCCTGGTCTCGATGCAGGAGCTAATCACCGATCTGCCGCGGCTGGGGAGACCCCGCTCGCTGCATGAACTGCGCCGTATTCTGGGGGTATTGCGATGAATCAGGATAAACCGTTGATCCAGCTGATTGAAGAACATCTCCAGGGGGGAATGCAGGATCTGCCGGTCTTTCATACCGTGGCGGTAAAGCTCCAACAGCTGCTCAGCACCCGTTCCTTTGAGATCGAGGAGGTCATGGAGCTGATCGGAGAGGACCAGTCCCTTTCCAGCAGGGTGCTGAAGGTGGCCAACTCCTCCTACTACGCCGGGCTTACCAAGATCGCCACCATCAAGGACGCCATTATCCGTCTGGGGGCGCAGGAGATCGCCAACATGGCGATGCTCGCCTCACAGTTCGAGTTTTACCGCTCCCCCAACGAGGTACTGAACCGGATGATGCAGAACCTGTGGGGCCACGCCCTGGCCTGCGCCGTGGGGGCCAAATGGATCACCCGTAAGAGCGGGTATCCCGGCCTGGCGGCCGAGGCGTTCATGGGGGGGTTGATGCATGACATCGGCAAACTGGCGTTGCTGAAGGTGCTGGACGACATCCTGGAACACAAAGAGACCGAAGCGCCGTTTTCGGAGCAGCTGATCGCCGAGATCATGGCCGCCATGCATGAAGGGGTGGGCTACACCCTGATGAAGGGCTGGAACTTCCCTGACTTTTACTGTGACATCGCCAATGGACACCACAAGCCGGAGTTTGATCAGTCCAACATGCTGCTGGTGGCGGTGCGCCTGGCCGATCTGGCCTGCAACAAACTGGGGCGGTGCGTCGGGCCGGCAAACCCTGCAATCTCCCTCTTCTCAGCCCCGGAGGCACAGTTTCTCGGCCTGAAGGAGATCGCCCTGGCCGAACTGGAGATCATCATCGAGGATGCCGACGGGATCACCATGTCGTAGGTCTGCACCCCCTACCCCCTTTTCCCCTTTTTCAGAAAGAGCTGCACCCCCCGGTTATGCTCCGCCAGGGTACAGGAGAACTGGTGAGTGCCATCCTTGCGGGCCACGAAATAAAGGTACGGGGTCACGGCAGGTTCCAGCACCGCCTTGATCGCATCCATGCCGGGATTGCCGATGGGACCCGGCGGGAGTCCCTTGATACGGTAGGTATTGTACGGAGAGGGGCGCTGCAGGTCTGCCCTGGTCACCGTCCCCCCGAAGGCCCGCACTCCGTAGATGGCGGTGGGATCGCTCTGCAGCGGCATCCGCAGTTTCAGCCGGTTACGAAAAACCGAGGCGATCAGCGGCCTCTCCTCCGGCTGCATCGCCTCCTTTTCGACCATGGAGGCCAGGGTCACCACCTGTGCCATCGTCAGTCCCGACCTCGCTACGAGGTTGCCCAACCCGGCGGTACGATGCCGGAACTCCCGCACCATCTCGGTCACCAAGCCACGGGCCCCCAGATGCAGACCGATCAGGTAGGTGCTGGGGAAGAGGTACCCTTCCGCGCTTGCGGCGTCAATCCCCAGACTCGTCAGGAGCTGTCGATCACGACAGGCCCGGAGGAACTCGTTACGGCTGAATATCCCCTGACGGTCGAGCAATACGGCGGCCTGATAGGTGGAATAGCCTTCAGGCAACGTAAACTTGCAGGCATCGCTGACGCCGCTGGCCAGTTTCTCCAGTATCGCCTCCGGCTTCATGGCATCGGTCAGTCGATACTCACCGGGTTGCATCCTGCGGTCAAGGCCGGTCAGACGCCCGAGGACCTGCAGCTGCAGGGCGCTCCGCACCATCCCCCGCTTTTCGAGCTCTTGAGCAAGTGCCGTAAAACCGGCCCCTTTCGGCACCATCAGGGTATAGACCCGGGAACCGTTCCCGGCCGGCCGCAGCATGAGACCGTACCAGACCAGTACGGCAAGCAGCAGAAGGAGCGGCGGCAGATACCGGAATCGGCGTAACCGGGAGCGGAGGATCGAAGGCAACAGAGGCATGGCGTGGGTATTGTACGGGCTTTCTCTCAGCCGTCAAGGAGAACCTGCACCAGGGATATTGACACCGGCTGCGGCGACTGTTAGATACAGGCAGGCCCACCGACGGCGGGCGACAGGAAAGCATACCCGACGTGACAAACCAGTTCTGGCAACACTGCAAACGGCCCGGCCCCACTGCCGCGGTACGCAAACACCTAGCCTGCAGGCCACGGACAGCCCCCATGCCCTACCCGGAAACCGTCAACCTACCGTTCAACCGCTCGTCCCTCCCCGACGGATTCATCCTGCACCCCACCCCGCAACCGGCTGACGACCGCCCTCCCCTCTGGGTGCTGCTGCAGGGGGGCGGGATGCTGCTGCAGGATGACACAAACGGACCGCGGCTACCGGAAGGCGAGCTGCCATCACCCCTGGCCCCAGGCCAACCCACCCTTGCCTTCGCCTCCTATCGGGGTTTCCAGGTCAGGGCTACGGAGATCCCGCCCCAGGCCCAGCTGCCCTCAGGACTGGTGACGGAATCGTTCAACGCCTTCCGCGAGTCGATCCCGGCCGATCTAATGACCATTGCCGGCATCGGAAAACAGCTGTTGCACTGGCAGCGGATGAACCGTTTCTGTTCCCGTTGCGGCACCCCCCCCCAGCAGCTGCCGGACAGCTGGGGAAAACGTTGTCCCTCGTGCGGCGCCGAACACTTCCCCCATATCCATCCCTGCGCCATTGTCCTGATCCGACGGGACGATCAGCTCCTCATGATCCGCAAACCAGAATGGGCCCAGGGCCGCTACAGCCTGGTGGCAGGTTTCCTCGACGTAGGAGAATCACTGGAGGAATGCGCCATCCGGGAGGCGAAGGAAGAAACCGGCATTACGATCAAAAATCTCCAGTACATCACCAGTCAATGCTGGCCTTTCCCCTCCCAACTGATGGCCGGTTTTGTGGCCGAATACGGCGGCGGCGGCGTCCAGCCTGATGACCGGGAGATAGAAGACGCCCGCTGGTTCACCATCGGCGCCTTGCCCAGCCTCCCGGCCCGACGCAGTATCGCCCGGTACCTGATCGACAGCCACGGCACCATACCAGCCCCGCCAGACCCCCACGGTAACTAGCTCACCATGAGAACTACTCCTCGCAGCATCAAGACCAAGCTGCTCCTGGCGGTCCTCCCCCTGGTGACGGTACTGGCCATCGTCACCGTGCTGCTGCTCAGCGCCTACTTCAAGTGGTCCACCCGCGCAACCATCGAAAAACAACAGTACACCCTAGTTTCCCTGATGGCGGGCAAGCTGGATGACCAGTTCGCCCTCTACCGCAAGGCCGCCATTACCCTGGCACGGGACGTCCCGCTGGCATCCCTGCACAGCACTGCGGCCCTGGAACGGTTTCTTGATGGGGAGCGGGAACTTCAGGATATCTTCGACAACAACATCGCCATCTTCACCCCGCAAGGGCTCCTGCTGGCGGAGACCGGCTATCGCCCCAGCCGGGCCGGCTTGGACCTCTCCCGCCGTCCCTACATCATCGAGACCCGCAGAAGCCGCCAACCGGTGATCTCCGCCCCCTTCAGGATACAACTCCCCGGCAACCCGCCGGTGGTCATGGTCACCGCACCGGTGCTGGATCAGCGAGGGCGACTGATGGCCATCGTCGGTGGCAGCATCAACCTGCTGCGCCCCAACCTGCTCGGCAGCCTGGCCAGCTCAAAGATCGGCAACAACGGCTATTTCTATCTGACCGATCAGGATCGCACCATAATCATGCACCCCGATCAGCGGCGGATCCTCACCATCGTCGCTCCGCCAGGGGTGAACACGCTGTACGACCGGGCGATTAGAGGTTTTGAAGGGGTCGGAGAGACCGTCAACAGCACGGGTATCCGGATGCTGACCGCCTATAAACGGCTTGCCAGCACACACTGGATCCTGGCGGCCCAACTACCGGTCAGCGAGGCCTATGCGCCGGTCAGGATGGCCGAAGAAACGGGCTGGGTACTCGCCCTGTTCGCCCTGATCACCCTCACCCTGCTCATCACCACCGCCGCCTCACGACTCCTGGCGCCCCTGCAGCACCTCATCGCACAGGTGGCCCAGATCAGCGATACCGCTCAGACCGATCTGCTGACCGTCAGCACCAATGACGAGATCGGCAGACTGGGCGCCAGCTTCAACCATCTGCTGATCCAGCTCAGGGCCCGAGAGCGGGATCTGCAGAACAGCCGCGAACTGTACCAGTTCATCACTGATTTCTCCAACGACTGGATCTTCTGGCGGATCCCCAGTGGCGAGATGCTCTACATCTCGCCGGCTGCCGAAAAGATCTCAGGCTACCCCGTGGCAGAGTTGATGGCCGACCCGGCCCTCATCACCGGGATGATCCATCCGGAGGACCGGCCGATCTGGGCCCGGCACGTTTGTCACGTGGATCGGACAACAGCCCCCCAGGCCATCGAGTTCCGCATCATCACCAGCCAAGGTGCAGTGCGCTGGCTCAGGCATATCTGCATGCCGATCCTGGACGGGGATGGGAACCTGGTGGGAGTACGGGGCAGCAATGATGACATCACCGAACGCAAAGAGACCCTGCTGACCCTGCAGGAGAATGAGGAACGGTTCCGTCTGATCACCAATGCCGCCCATGACGCGATCATCATGGGTGACCAACGTCTGCAGGTAACCCTCTGGAATCCAGCGGCGGAACGGCTGTTCGGCATGACGGCCGATGCCGCGCTCTTGACACCGCTGGCCACCTTCATCCCCGGCCTGCCGGAGGTGATCTCCCACGCCGGTGATCTCCCCCCGGCGGGACTGCGCCTCGAACTCCTGGGACGGAACGCCGCCGGCAAACCACTGATGCTGGAGTTATCGCTCTCCCATGTGCGCAGGGGTGAGGAGACCTGCACCATCCTGCTGGCACGGGATATCACGGCACGGAAGATGGCTGAACAGCGTCTGGAATACGCAAGTTCCCACGATGCCCTGACCGGTCTGGCCAACCGGGCAGCCTTTGAATACCAACGGGAACGGCTCGACCAGGAGGGGCCGTTTCCCCTGGCGGTGATTATGGCGGATCTGGATGGATTGAAGGAGGTGAACGACCGATTGGGTCACGAGATGGGAGACCGCCTGATCACGGCCGCCGCCGCCCTGCTGGTGGTGCCGTTCCGCACCCAGGACATCGTGGCGCGGATCGGCGGTGATGAGTTTGTCGTCCTGCTGCCGGGAATGGGGGGCGATATGGCCACAACTAAACTGGAATGGCTGCGACAGCGGCTGGCAACAACAGCGCAGCGGGCGGCCGACGGGCCGGTGGTTTCACTCTCGCTGGGGATGGCCGTTGCCGATGGTCCCGGCCAGCTGAGCGACGCCCTTGCCGCGGCCGACCAGCAGATGTACACAGAAAAATTTACCAAAAAGGAACTCACCACCGACGATGCGCCCCCGGTCTGACCGGCACGGTGGTATCAGGCAGCGGTCAACAGCTCCATCAACCGGTCACCGTCCAGCACGAGCCCGGTCCCCCTGGCCGCCGCCTCATCATAGGTGACGGCGCCGTTACCATCGTCCTGCGCAGAATGATAGAGGACAAACGGCACCGGATCACTGGTGTGGGTCATCAGGTGGATCGGGGTCGGGTGGTCAGGACAGCAGAGCAGCCGGACATCCTCGAAACGATCAAGCCCCTCCAGCACGGTTCCCACCACCAGCCGATCGAAATCCTCGATCGCCTGCAGCTTGTGCTGCAGGTTACCACCGTGGGATGCCTCATCCGGCGCCTCGACATGCACATAGACGAAATCATGGCGGTCAAGGGCGGTCAAGGCCGCCTCCGCCTTGCCCCGGTAGTTGGTGTCGATATACCCGGTGGCACCCGGCACGTTGATCACCTCGAGTCCGGCACAGCAACCGATCCCCTTAATCAGATCCACTGCCGAGATGACCGCCCCGGAGAGGCCGAACTTCTCCCGGTAGGGGATGAGCCGTGGCATCTTGCCGTGACCCCAGAGCCAGATGGAGTTGGCCGGCAGTTCATCACGCCCGGCGCGCTGGCGATTGACCGGGTGGTCATGCAGAAGCATCTGTGCCGAATTCATCAGCTGGATCAGTTCCTCGGCCCCGTCGCCTGCAGGCAGGTACCCTATGATCTGTTTACCGGTGATGTCATGGGGCGGCGTCGCGGTCATGGCATCCTTACCACCGCGCCAGACCATCAGATGCCGGTACCCAACACCGGAGTAGAACTCGAAACGACTGTCCCCCAGTTCTGTCTGCAGGCTAGCCACCAGCGGATGGGACTCGTCGCTGCCGATATGGCCGGCGGAGAAATCCTCCATGTAGAGCCTGCCGCCATGGGGGCGCAGGGTCACCAAATTCATCCGGAACGCCACATCATCCGGCCCCAGCGGTACCCCCATGCTGATCGCCTCAAGCGGCGAACGGCCGGTATAGCAGGTGCGGGGATCATAGCCGAACACCGACAGGTTGGCCACGTCGCTGCCGGGGGGCAGGCCGTCCGGCACGGTTTTGGCCAGCCCCACCCGCCCATGCTGAGCCAAACGGTCCATATTGGGTGTCTTGGCCGCCTGCAGCGGGGTCTTGCCTTGCAGTTCTGCGCAGGGCTCGTCGGACATGCCGTCGCCCAGGAGGATGATGACCTTCATGACAACCTTTCTGACTGGTGAGATGAACCGGTATAGTAGCCCTGTCGCGCCGCTGTTGTCAATCCACCCAGGACGCTAACGCCATGATCACATCTGCTTCCGCACAAAGATCTCCCGGGCCAGGGCGGTATCGATGGCAAACTCCGAAAACCCGACCCGGAAAATATAGGAAGGAAATGCCTGCACCAAACGGATACGGTTACCCGGCAACACCCCCATGGCCATCAACTTCTGCATCTTTTTGCTGTCGTCGGTCTGGATATAGGCGATCTCCCCCTCCTGACCAGACTTGCACTCGGTGAGCGGCACTACCCCCAGGTCGCCGGTCTGGCGGGCCTGGAGACAACAGTCGCCCGGCGGAATCGGTTTGCCATGGGGGCAGGTGGCGGGATGATTCAGCAGGGTACAGAGCTTGGTATCCACCCCCTCATTCAACAGATGCTCAAACTGACAGGCCTTAAGATCACCCTCTTCCCCTTTGATATTGAAGACGTCCATCATCAAACGCTCAGCCAGCCGGTGCCGCCTGATGGTAATCCGCCCTGCCTCGCGCCCTTCGGGCCGGAAATAGAGCATCCCCTGACGCAGCTCCACCAGGGCGTGACCGGTCAGCTCGCGACAGACCGGATCATCCACTGAAAAACCGGCCTGTTCGGGATCGAAAAAGGCGCCACCCTCTTCCTCTATGGCGATCCACATCGTCTCCAGAACCTCTTCCGCCTTTTCCGACAGTTTCATGATCTCACTCCTTGGCTGCCTTGTGCATTACCTGCTTAAGCCGCTGTGCAAGCCCCGACTCCAAGGGATTCTTATAGCCGCAGCGGGGACAGTGCACATTGTGACAGCCGCCGCTGCAACCGCCGCAGCCCCGCTTCCCCTCGGCGGGGTCAAACTCGTAGCCGCAAAACCCGCACCGGATCATGACGATAACCACCCGGTAGCCAGCAGCAGGTCGTTCAGCAGATACCCGCTACCAAAGGCCAGGGTGCTGACGAAGACGAAGATCCCCAGGGAGACCCGCCACCCCCGCTCCTTTTTCATCATCAGGAACTGCGCCACGCAGGGGATGAAGAGGGTCAGGGTCACCGCCGCCACGGTCAGCTGGCGGCCGTCCAAAAGCCCCTTGCGCTGGAGATCGTACAACCCTGCAGCGCCGTAATCGCGGCGGAAAAAACCGAAAATGAAGGCCACAGCCGCCTCGCGAGGCAGGCCGATCAGGCGCATAAGTGGGGTCAGGGCGCTGACCAGGGTGGCAAAGAAATTGGTGATCTTGCCCAGCCAGAGCAGCACCGACGCCAGTACAAACAGCGGCAGGATCTCCAGGAAGTACCACTGCATCCGGGTATAGGTCTTGGTCAGCACATTGGCCAGCTGAGGCAGACGCATCGGCGGCAGCTCCATGTAGAACATCGGCGTCTCCCCCGGCATCAGCCTGGCCGCCGCAAACCCCACCACCAGAAACAGCAGAGTCATCACCCCGGCCCAGATGAGCAGCCCCCCCGGCACCTTGGACAACAGGGCGATGATCACCCCCAGCTGCGCCGAACAGGGGATGGCCAGGGCCAGCAGCAGGGTGGCCAGGATCCGCTCCCGCACCGTCTCCAGGGTCCTGGTCACCATGGTGGCCATGGTGCTGCAGCCGAAACCGAGCACCATCGGTATCACCGCCCGGCCGGTAAGCCCGAACCGCTTGAAGAGGCGATCCACCAGCAACGCCAGCCGGGGAAAATAGCCGGCGTCCTCCAGCAGGGAGAAAAAGAGGAAGAAGGTGGCCACGATCGGCAGGATGATCCCCACCGCGTAGCGCAACCCCAACGTGATGACGCCATACTCCCCCACCAGCAGCTCCTGCAGCGGCCACCAGGAGATCAGCCCCTTCACCAGTCCGGTTATCCAGGGGTTGAAATGCTGCTCAAACAGGCGCCCCTCCAGCAGATCCACCAGGGTCCCGGCCCCGAACCCGCCGACAAACCTGAACAGGCCGAAGTAGAGGGTCAGCAGCAGCAGCGGCACACCGGTAACCGGCTGCACCGCCAGACGCGACAATCGCTCCCCCCAGCTTTCACGGCGGTTGGCCGGTATCTGCATCACCCCCTGCAGCGCCTTTCGGACGATCTCCTTCCGTTCCATGGAGAGGTCCAGATGGAACGACTCCCGCCGCACAAAGGTGACATCCCGTACCACCTGTTCAATGGCCGCACCGTTTGCCGGCTCCTGTCGGCGCACCAGTTCGGCAATCTCCTCGTCCCCCTGCAGCAGCAGCAGGGCGAGGGAACGAGGGGAGAGCTGATACTCCCCTGACATCAGACTGGTAACCGCCGTTATATCCCGCTCCAGCAGACGGCTGTAGGCGATGACCCGTGGCTCGCCAGGCGGCTGATACGTCGCCATGGCCTGTTGGATCTCCTCAAGGCCCCGCTTACGGGCCATGGCGGCACCGACCACCGGTATCCGCAACCGCTGCCGCAGCAGTTCGAGATCAAACGAAAGCCCCATCCGTTCGGCCTCATCCATGATGTTCACCACCAGCACCACCGGCAACCCCGCCTCCACCAGCTGCAGGGTCATGGCCAGCATCCGCTCCAGGTTGCGGGCATCCAGCACATGCAGCACCAGATCCGGCCGCTCGTTGAGCAGGATCTCCCGCGCCACCCGCTCCTCCTCGGTGATGGTATGGATGGCGTACATGCCGGGGGTATCGATCACCTCCCAGCTCTGCCCGGCAACCCTGGCCGTGCCGCGGGAGACCTCCACCGAGGTGCCGGGATAATTGGAAACCGTGACATACCTGCCGGTAAGGGCGTTAAAGAGGACACTCTTCCCCACGTTCGGGGTACCCACGAGGGCCACCTTACGAACCCTGTCTTTCAACGGTTCACTGCGAGAACTGCTCATCGTATCTTCCTTGTTTTTGAAAATCATTTTCACGGTACCGGGACCGTCTCTTTGCAGGCCGGACAGAGGCCGTACAGCTCAAGACGATGGCTGCGGATACTGAAACCGTGACGGGCGGCGATCTCGTTCTGCAAGCGCTCGATGGTTGCATCTTCGAACTCGACAATGGTGGCGCATCTGCTGCAGATCAGGTGGTCGTGATGCTCTCCGGCCATCACATGCTCATACCGGGTCTGGCCGTCGGACAGGGTCATCTCCCGCGCCAGACCGGCCTCAGCGAACAGCTTCAGGGTACGGTAGACCGTGGCCTGACCGATACCGGGGGCGGAGACCTTCACCTTCAGATAGAGCTCCTCCACGCTGAGGTGTTCGTGGGTTGAGAGAAACACGTCCAAGATCAGATCACGCTGCCGGGTCGAGCGTAGTCCCCGCGCAGCGGCAAACTGGTTGAAGGCGCTTTTTTTCTGCAGGATCATGGCAACACCCCCGATGGGTCAAGCTGTAGCAGATCCAGCAGACCGCTGTCAATCTATTTTGATAATCATTATCATTTTATGATCAGGATCAAAAAGCGACGGTGTCGGACAGCGGCGGGCCCACCAAGAATCTTTGCGGCTCCGTCAGGAGAGATAGGGGGAGGGCTGCTCCGCCAAGGGGTTCATCCGCACCGCCAGCGAGAACAGATAGGGATAGTCCTGCTTCAGATGCTGCAGATACAGCACCCATTCACGGGTGAGATGGCCGAACACCCGCTTGATGTCGCCGTTTAGGTGCTCCACATCCGCAACGGGGAGACCGTGCAACGCCTCACGGGCATCCAGTTCTTCCACCAGGTGAAACACCGCCCAGAGCAGATCGGTAAACGCCTCATGCTCAAGGAGACTCTGGTTTTCAAGAAGCCCCACCAGAAAGGTCCGCTTGCTGACCAGAAAGCTCTTTAAGGCAGCGATATCCCGATTGACGCACTCCACCCTGAAATCATGGGCTGCCACCTCGGACAGGGCGGCCTGAAAATCCCGCTCCTTCCAGGCAGGGGTCACCTGCAGAGCCGCACGCATCCCCTCCGCGTTGGCGAGATACCCGGTCAGCTCCCGGAAGAGGCAGGTCCCCACCTCGCTGAAAAAGACGCCAATCACCATGTTCAGCTTGCGGCGCAGGGTATGGCGCTCCCGCTCTTTCAGGATCTGTTCCATGGTGAGGGTCACCACGATGATATAGATCGGCAGAAAGGCCAGATTGCCCAAGAAACTGGTAGCCACATCCTTGA
>JAJYCS010000100.1 GCA_021778115.1 Deltaproteobacteria bacterium | reverse complement strand
TCGATGTACTTGAGGTTGACCCGGCAGTCGTTGGCGATGCCGCCGTGGGTCAGGGCCTCGGCCAGGGATTTGTACGACTCGGTCAGATCGACGTATTTACCGACAATGGCGATCCGTACCTCACCATGGCTGGGGTGGCGCAGGGTCTCCACCACGTTTTGCCAGTGGGTCAGATCGGGCTGTTTGGTCCAGATGTTGAGTTTGTCCACCACCTGCTCATCCAGCCGCTCCCTGTTGAGGGCCAGGGGGACTGCGTAGATATGCTCTGCATCCACCGACGGAATGACACACTGTTCCTCCACATTGCAGAAGAGCGAGATCTTCTTCTTCATATCCTGGGGTAGCTCGCGGTCGCAACGGCAGACCAGAATATCAGGCTGAATGCCGATCTTGCGCAGTTCCATCACCGAGTGTTGGGTCGGCTTGGTCTTGAGCTCCCCGGCGGTCCGTATGTACGGGACCAGTGTGACGTGCAGATACAGGGTGTTGCCGTGGCCCCGATCAAAGCGGAGTTGGCGGATCGCCTCAAGAAACGGCAGCGATTCGATATCACCCACCGTACCCCCCACCTCGATGATGGCGACATCGGCCCCCTTAGCATTTTCAAGGACCTTGGCCTTGATCTCGTCGGTGATATGGGGGATCACCTGCACCGTACCTCCCAGATAGTCCCCGCGGCGTTCCTTCTCAATCACCGAGAAGTAGACCTGCCCGGTGGTGAAGTTACTTTTCTTGGAGAGCTTGGCCGAGGTGTACCGCTCATAGTGGCCAAGATCCAGGTCGGTCTCGGCGCCGTCATCGGTGACGAAGACCTCGCCGTGCTGGAAAGGGGACATGGTGCCAGGATCGACGTTTATGTACGGGTCCAGTTTCTGCATGGTCACCCGCAGGCCCCGGGCCTCCAGGAGGGCACCCAGGGAGGCGGCCGCCAACCCCTTGCCGATGGAGGATACCACGCCGCCGGTTATAAAGATGAACTTGGTTTTCATGGGGCTCTGTTCCTGCTCTTTTGCACGTGCGCTCATCGGCTTATCCTTGTTTCAGCATCCGTTCCCGGGCCTTGTTGAGGTCTTCAGGGGTATCAACCCCCAGTGATTCGAAATCGGTTGCCACCACCCTGATCCTGACCCCGTTTTCAAGGGCCCGCAGCTGCTCAAGCTTCTCAGCCAGTTCAAGGGGGGTCTGGGGCAGGGCTGCATAGCGGATCAGAAACTCCCGCTGATAGACGTAGAGCCCCACATGTTTGTGACAGAGCAGGCGGCCCGAGGCAAAGGCCTCGTCTTTCAGGTCCTGCCACTTGTCCCGGAAGAACGGCAATGGCGACCGGGAGAAGTAGAGGGCATTGTCCTGCGCATCGGTGACCACCTTCACCACGTTGGGTGAGAGGAAATCGTGCAGGCAGGTGATCCGGCACTTCAGGGTACCCATCGGTAAGGCCGGATCGGTCAGGAACGGTTCGATGGCCTGATCGATCATGGCCGGCTCTATCAGTGGTTCATCCCCCTGCACGTTGACGATCAGGTCGGCATCAAGCCCTGACGCCACCTCGGCCAACCGATCGGTGCCGGTCTCATGGGAGGGGGAGGTCATGGCCACTGTGCCGCCAAAGCGTCTGACCGCCTCGGCGATCCGTTTGTCGTCGGTGGCTACGATCACCTGTGACAGGTGGCAGGCCCGGGCGGTACGCTCATAGACGTGCTGGATCATCGGCTTTCCGCCTAGATCGGCCAAGGCCTTGCCGGGAAAGCGGGTTGAACCGTAACGGGCAGGGATTATTGCGGTGATGTTCATGAAGGCAACCGGATTGGGGAGATATGTCCGGAGTCTGGACGGATCAAGGTAGCGTAAAAGCGGGGTGGGGTCAAGATCGTCGTTGCTCCTTGACGATACTGGTGCGCCAGTTGAAGGCGTCCAGCTGGGCCGAGAGCAGCTGGTCGAGGGTAATGCCGCTCTGTTCGAGCAGCCCCTGTACCGCCTCGAAATCGGTCTTTTCAAGTTTTTCCGTCAGAAGCAGCAGCCGTCCCAGTTCCCCCTCGCGCCGCAGCAGGGCGGCGGAGACGTCATCGCTTAGGTGCAGGCCGGCGACAAGCTCCTCCATATCGGTTTCGAACAGCACATCCAAAAGCGAGAGGATACCGGCCATGAAGGCGGATTCAACCAGGTCGGAGGTACGGGTGGATCGGGTGCGCTGCATGGTCAGAAGCTCCATCAGCCGGCCCCGTACGGCGGCCATCTCCAGCAGGGGGGAGTTGAGCCCCCGCTCATCCTTGCCGGCGAACAGTGCCAGCTGCACCCAGCGCCGCAACTGGCTGATACCCAACAACATGATCGCATGACGCAGGCTCTTGATCTTCTCCCGCATCCCGAACATCACCGAGTTTACCAGTTTGAGGAGGTTGAAGGTGAGGGTGGGGTTCTCCCGGAAGGTATCCTCAACCTCGTTGATGTCCCAATCTTCATTCAACTGCTGCAGCAGCTTCATCATGGCGAGACCGGAGGGGTCGATCCGTTTCTTCCCCAGTACCACCGGACGCTCGAAGAAATAGCCCTGGAACAGCTCGAATCCGTAGGTGACGCACTGTTCGAACTGCTCCACGGTCTCAACCCGTTCGGCCAGGAGTTTGACCGGGTATTTGCGCAACGCTGCGGCAATGCGGGGCAGTTCTTCCGGTCCGGTGGCCATGATGTCCACCTTGATGATATCGACAAACCGGTAGAAGGAGTCGTTGTCGGGGGAATAGACATGGTCATCCAGGGCGATCTGGAACCCCTCCTCCTTCAGGGCCTGGCACCGCAGCCGGACGTTGTCATCCAGCTCGATGTTTTCCAGGATCTCCAGCACCGACTGCTCGATCGGCAGCAGCTCCAGCATCTCCGAGTGCAGCACCCCGGCGGTGATGTTCAGAAAGCCGAACTTATCACCCAGCACCTCCTGGAAACCGAAATCGGAGAGGGCGCTGGCGATCACCGAGGCCGATGCCTGTGACTGGCTCTCGAACTGTGCGGTCTCATGGGTGCCTGCGGCCCGGAACAAAAGCTCATACCCTACGATCTCCTGTTTCAGGTCCAGAATCGGCTGGCGGCCGATAAAAAATTTGCGTTCAGGCTCATTGGTCATGGCTCAGTGGTCTGCATATCCTCGCAGGGTGCATGATCAAGGTGTGCAAGGTGTGCCGTCAAGCGATCGCGGGCCTGGGTAAGTTCCTGCAGGTATGCGGCACAGCGGTCCATATCCATGCCCTCTGCTTCATCTTGCAGCCGCTGACAGATGGCAGCCAGTTGCTCTGCCCCGATCGTGCCGGCCATACCTTTGAGTTTGTGTGCGTCCCTGGAGAGCTCCGATCCGGCCTCACCCTTTTGCAGGGTTTGGACGATCTGGTCAAGGAGTGGCTTCCCGTGGGCGTCAAAGAGGATCAGCATCTCGTGGTAAAAAGAGAGGTTGATGCCGAGATCGGTCATGGCTTGGTCGCTGTTGAGAGGTGAGGGGTGATCGGCTCTGTTATCCCGGGTGCCAGGCTGGGTCGCGGCCGACGACGGCGGAGCGGGGCTGGCAAAGGTGGTAAGCAGCTGTTCGAGTTTTGCCTGGGTTACCGGTTTTGCCAGATAACCGTTCATGCCGGCCCGAGCGCATCGTTCCTGAATGGCCTGCAGCGAATAGGAGGTAAGGGCGATGATCGGGGTACGGTAGCCCTGCAGGCGTTCCTGCTCACGGATCAGGCGAACCGCCTCAAAGCCATCCATCACCGGCATCAGGATATCCATCATGATCAGGTCAAATCGGTTTTGTTCGCACTCTTCAACCGCCTCACGGCCGTTTCCCACAATCACCACCTGGAGCCCCAGACGTTGCATCTGATTTTTGATGTTGGCCTGTTCCAGGATGTTGTCCTCAGCCACCAGTATCGTGCAGGGGCGGGTTTCGTCTCGCGTCATCTGTGCCGATTCCCAGAGGGTGGTCCGCTCCGGCTGCTGGTACGGTGACGGTGTGACGGCAGCATCGGCAGTATGCTGCTGCAGCCAGAGATCGAACAGGGCGGTCCTTCCTTCCCGGGCAATGGA
>JAJYCS010000044.1 GCA_021778115.1 Deltaproteobacteria bacterium | reverse complement strand
TCTCCGGCAGGGGGCGTCCGGCCACCCGTTCCGGCAGTTCCAGCAGGGAGAGCCGCCCCTCCCGGACGGCCTGCATGGTGGTGACCAGCGGCGTTGCCGAGCCCAGCACCACCACCGCAGCTTCGTCACGGCCCCGCACCAGGGCCAGGTCGCGGGCGTTGTAGCGCAGGCCGTCGGACTGTTTGAAGGAGGCCTCGTGCTCCTCGTCCACCACAATGATCCCGATCCGTTCCAGGGGGGCGAAGATGGCCGAGCGGGCACCGATCACGATCGGCGCCTCGCCCCGCCGGATGCGGCGCCACTCGTCATAGCGCTCACCGTCGGACAGTCCGCTGTGCAGCACGGCGATGCCATCGCCAAAGCGGGCCCGGAAGCGGCGCACCAGCTGGGGGGTGAGGGATATCTCCGGCACCAGCACCAGGGCACCTTTGCCCTGTTCGCGGCAATGGGCGATGGCCTGCAGGTAGACCTCGGTCTTGCCGCTGCCGGTGATGCCGTGCAGCAGCAACGGGGTGAAACGGCCATTATCGGCGGCAGTGAGGATGGCCTGCACGGCAGCCTGCTGGTGCGGCATCAGCGGCAGCGGCTGGTCGCGCTCCACCTGGTCGCCACTGAACGGGTTGCGGTAGACCTCGCGTTGTTCCATACAGACCAGGCCAAGCTCCGCCAGGCGCTTCAGGTTGGGGGAGCATTCCCCGAAGCGGGCCCGCAATTCGGCTGACGAGGCCTCGCCGGCTTCGCCGAGAAAGGCCAGCAGCTCTGCGGTCTTGCCTCGCATCGGCCGGGACGGTAGCTGGCCGGTGACAGTCGCTATCCGTTGTCTGAGTATCCTGCGGCCACCGGTGATGGTTTCTGCATCGCCCCCCTTTTTGCTCTGCAGGTTGATGCCGGCCGGTAGCGCGGTCTTCAGGACTTCCCCCAGCGGGTGCAGGTAGTAATCGCTGATCCATCGAAAAAAGCCCAGTTCGGCCTCGGTCCAGAGCGGACCGTCGTCGAGGACGGCCAGGATATCTTTGAGCGGTTGCCCCTCCGGCGGCCTGCTGTTGCCGAGGGTATAGGCGGTCAGGGTGCGCCGGCCAAAGGGGACCAGGACCCGTACCCCCGGTTGCAGCTGATCTGCGAGGGAGGCCGGCGCCCGGTAGTGGAAGGTCCCTTCCAGCGGGAGCGGCACGGCTACCTCGATGGTCCGGCTCACGGTAAGTGATTGAGTATGGCGCTGCTCTGTGGTAGTCACGGTGCAGCAGTATTGTGCAGCTCACTCCCTATGACAAGGGGAAAATTGGCGCAGGGGATGGTACCTTGATGCAGCTGTTCTTGCTGACGTTTTTCCTGGTGTACGGCTCCGCCCACGGCTATTTTCTGCTCCGGGCAGGGCAGGGGCTTGCCCTGGGACGAAGCGGCGTGGCATGGCTCAGCCTCTGGTTAGTTGCCATGGTGGCGGCGCCGGTGGCGGTGCGGCTGTTGGAGCGGGGCGGCCACGAACTGCTGGCCCGGGCCGTCGCCTACCTTGGCTACTGCTGGATGGGGTTTCTGTTTCTCTTCGTCTCGTTGATGCTGGTGGTTGACTTGGTGCGGTTCGGCCGGTATCTGGCGGTGTTTTTCGTGCGGGTGCCGCCGCTGCCGCTGTTTGAACCCCGGCCGCTGTTTCTGGGGGTCTGTCTGGTGGCCGCAGGGATTGCGGTCTACGGCTGGTTTGAGGCTCAGCAGGTTCGGACGGTGCATCTGGTGATCCCCACCCCCAAATTGCCTGCCGGTACGCCCCGGGTGCGGATTGTGCAGCTGAGCGACCTGCACATCGGCCTGATTGTGGGGGATGGCCGGGTTTCACGGGTGGTTCGGCTGATCCGGCGGGCCGCCCCCGATCTGGTGGTGGCCACCGGCGATATGGTGGATGGCCATGTTGGCCACTTCGACGGGGTTGCGCGACTGTTCCGGGGGCTGGCCCCGCCGTTGGGAATGGTGGCGGTCATCGGCAACCATGAGTGCTATGCCGGGCTTGGGCCTGCAACGGCGTTTCTGCAGCGGTGCGGGTTTCAACTGCTGCGGAATGAGCAGCGGGAGGCGGGGCCATATCTGACGCTGGTGGGGGTGGATGACCCGGCAACCGGTCAGCCGGGGCTGTCAGCGGTTGAGGGGCGACTCCTGGCGGCAGTCCCTCGGAACCGTTTTGTCCTGCTTCTGAAACACCGGCCGGAGATTCCCGCTGCCAGCGGGGGGCGTTTTGATCTACAGCTCTCCGGCCATGTCCACGGCGGCCAGATCTTTCCGTTCACCCTGCTCACCTGGTTGCGCTTTCCGGTGGCGGCTGGCCTCACCCGGCTGTCGGAAGGGGGGGCGCTCTACGTCAGCCGCGGCTGTGGCACCTGGGGACCGCCGATCCGTTTCCTGGCACCGCCGGAGGTGACGGTGATCGATCTGGTGCCTACCAGTACCGCTTCGGTGGTTCGGCATGGCCGATCTTCCTGATCTCGCCATCCTCGACCGTGAAGATGTCGCCAGCCTCGCTGATCCATTGATCCCCTTCTTCCAGGGGAACGGGGAAATTTCTGCTGCCCAGAAATACCTCTTCGTCATCGATATAGGCAAACCACTCCAGTGCACCGGTCATCCATAGCTTGTTCTTTAGTTCCATCGTAAAAGGACCCCTTTTTGGTAAAGAATTACTAGTGACTTTCCTGCAGAAACGGGTCACAAGTCAACGTTTTTTTGCCAGCTTTTTCCATCCCGGCGCCTTGACTTTCACCGGTTGAATGGTTACATCAGACAGACATGTCCGCCCGAAAGGACCGGATGCCACCATCGGAACAGGGTCAGGTGAGAATCATGCCGCGATCGGGTGTCAAGAGGCCGTTGTTTCCCGGGATGTATAACCGGCATCTCGATGAGATGCGCAGACTGTTGCATGTCCTGGATCCCCAAGGCCTGACGGAGGACGAGGGGGCGCTGGTCGTGCCTATGGACAGTTACGAGACTGAAGAGGCCATTGTCCTTGAACTTGACCTGCCCGGCGTCGATCCAGCGGCCATCAAGCTGCTCCAGCGGGGGCTGATTCTGCAGATCGAGGTGGAAAAATTGCCGGACACCCCTGCAGAGCAGGTGCGCTACATCTGTCTGGAACGCCATTTCGGCCGGTTTCGGCGGACCGTGCGTCTGCCTGATCAGGTGGAGGCCAGCCATATGGAGGCCCAGTACCGCTGTGGCGTGCTGCGGATTAGCTGCCCCAAGGGGCGTGAGCGTCGTATCTTAATCAAGGAGCCAGGTTGTGAGTAAGTCAGCACAGGAAGCACAAAACGACGAGACCGTGAGCGACGGGGTGGAGGAACTGCATATCCCGGCGGAGCTGCCGCTTTTGCCGGTACGGGATGTAGTGGTCTATCCCTTTATGATCATACCGCTGTTCGTGGGGCGGGAGGCATCCATCAAGGCGGTTGATCAGGCCCTCTCCGGCGACCGGATGATCATGCTGGCCACCCAGCATGAGATAGGGGACGAAGACCCGACCCCGGACAAGATCTACCAGGTGGGGACCGTCGCCATGATCATGCGGATGCTGAAGCTGCCCGACGGTCGGGTCAAGATCCTGGTGCAGGGGCTTATCAAGGCGCGTATCACCGAATATGTCGAACATGAGCCCAACTATACCGTGCGGGTGGAACGTCTGGTAGACCGTGCGGCCCCCGAAGATCTGGAGACCGAGGCGCTGATCCGCACCGTTCGGGAACAGCTCACCAAGGTGGCGGAACTGGGCAAGCAGATTTCCCCCGAGGTGATGGTGATCCTGGAGAATATCGCCGACCCCGGCAGCATGGCTGATCTGATCGCCAGCAACATCGGTCTCAAGCTCACCGAGGCCCAGATGCTGCTGGAGATCGACGACCCGGTGAAGCGGCTCACCAAGGTGAACGAGCTCTTGGCCAAGGAACATGAGATGCTCTCGGTGCAGGCCAAGATCCAGAACGCCGCCCGTGAGGAGATGGGCAAGAACCAGAAGGAGTACTACCTGCGGGAGCAGATGAAGGCGATCCAGCAGGAGCTGGGGGATAACGACGGCAAGGAGGAGCTGGAGGAGCTGCGCAAGTCGATCGAGGCGGCCAAGATGCCGGAGCTGGCCCAGAAGGAGGCCCTCAAGCAGCTGGGCCGTCTGGAACGGATGCATGGCGATTCCGGCGAGGCCGGCGTGATCCGCACCTACCTGGACTGGCTGATCGAGATCCCCTGGTCCAAGACCACCCGCGATTCGCTGGATATCAGGCGGGCTAAGCGGATCCTGGACGAGGACCACTCCTATCTGGATAAGGTCAAGGAGCGGATCCTAGAGTTCCTGGCGGTGCGCAAGTTGAACCGGCAGATGAAGGGGCCGATCCTCTGCTTCGTCGGTCCTCCCGGCGTCGGCAAGACCTCTCTGGGCAAGTCCATCGCCCGTGCCTTAAATCGCAAGTTCGTGCGGATCTCGCTGGGCGGGGTGCGGGACGAGGCCGAAATCCGCGGCCACCGCCGCACCTACCTGGGGGCGCTGCCGGGCCGGATCATCCAGGGGATGAAGCAGGCCGGCACCAGGAACCCGGTCTTCATGCTGGATGAGCTGGACAAGCTGGGCTACGACTACAAGGGGGACCCGTCGGCGGCGCTCCTGGAGGTGCTGGACCCGCAGCAGAACAACGCCTTCTCCGACCACTACGTCAACCTGCCCTATGATCTGTCCAACGTGCTGTTCGTGGCCACCGCCAACCACAGCGACCCGATCCCGTCGGCCCTGTTCGACCGGATGGAGGTGATCAACATCCCCGGCTACACCGAGGAGGAGAAGCTGGAGATCGCCACCCGTTACCTGGTGCCGCGCCAGATGAAGGACAACGGCCTGAAGGAGAAACATATCGCCTTTGACGAGGCGGCGCTGAAGGAGATCATCGCCAAGTACACCCGCGAGGCCGGCCTGCGTAACCTGGAGCGGGAGATCGGCAACGTCTGCCGCAAGGTGGCCCGGAAGATCGCCGAAGGGCACCGGCGTCAGGTGAAGATCACACCGGCCATGGTGGCGACTCTGCTGGGGGCGGCCAAGTTTCTGCGTGATGATGAGATGGAGCGGAACGAGGTCGGCGTGGTGAACGGCCTGGCCTGGACTTCGGTGGGGGGTGAGGTGCTGCATATCGAGGCCACCACCATGGCCGGCAAGGGGGGGATGTCCCTCACCGGCCAACTGGGCGACGTGATGAAGGAGTCGGTCCAAGCGGCCTTGGCCTACATCCGTTCCCACGGTGATGACTTCCACATCGCGGCCGACTGGTTCCAGGAGCACGAGATCCATGTCCACGTGCCGGCCGGCGCGGTGCCCAAGGACGGCCCCTCGGCCGGCTGCGCCATGGTGACCGCCCTGGTCTCGGTCCTCACCAAGGTACCGGTAAAAAAGGATGTGGCCATGACCGGCGAGTTCTCGCTGCGGGGCAAGGTCCTGCCGATCGGCGGCCTGAAGGAGAAGATCCTGGCCGCGGTGCGGGCCGGCATGAAGACCGTCATCATCCCGGACCAGAACCGGAAGGACCTGGAGGATATCCCCAAGGAGATGCAGAAGAAGATCAGGATCGTGCCGGTCAAGGAGATCGACGAGGTGCTCAGGCTGGCCCTGGAGAAGTTCCCTATCCCGGCGCCGAAAAAGCCCAAGACCGCCACCCCGAAAGTGGTGGTGCGGCCGAACCGGGAGATCACGGCCTGATGGGGTTGTGAGTAGTGCGATGGGTGAGCGGGGCATGGTAGGTGATACCATGCCCCGTTTGTTTTCAGGATGGCCGTACAGCCAGAAAGACCGCTTTGCATGCATGTCGCATCTGTGATACTGTTATCTGGCTAGACTGGCTAGTTTGCGGAGGGAGGCATGAAAGCAACGATACAAGAGCAACATATCTTTGAGCGGCAGTGGCAGTTGCAGGACGCCAAGAACCAGCTGAGTCAGGTGGTTGAGCGTGCCGTCCATGACGGGCCGCAGACCATCACGTTGCGCGGCAAGCCGACTGCAGTGGTTGTCTCTTTTGAAGAGTTTCGCCGGTTGAACGCCCCACAGGAGTCGTTGGCCAGCTTCTTTAAAAAGTCGCCATTGCACGGGCTTGAGCTTGACCTGCAGCGCAGTGATGACCTTTCGCGCGAGGTTGAGCTGTGAACTATCTGCTCGATACCTGTCTGATTTCTGAACTGGTCAAAAAAGAACCGCATCCAGCTGTGCTGCGTTGGCTGGATGAGCAGGACGAACAGCGGCTGTTCATCAGCGTGCTGGTGCTGGGTGAACTCAACAAAGGCGTTGCCAAACTGGCAGCAGGGAGTCGCAAGGAGGCGTTGCTCTCCTGGGTGGAACATGATCTGGCGGAGCGCTTTGAGGGACGGATTGTCGGCCTTGATCTGGAGACGGCGATCCTTTGGGGGCGGATGCAAGGCGAGGCAGAAACGGCGGGTGAGAAGCTGCCGGTGATGGATTCCCTGATCGCTGCTACGGCCATGCGTAATGGTTGTACGGTTGTCACCCGCAATGTCAGAGATATGCAGCGTTGCGGCGCACCGGTGTTCAATCCGTGGGAAGCAGTACGTCAGTAAAGAGGCGGTTGAATATGTTGCAAGGCCCAAGCTTCTCCGAGCACGCATTACAGAGTCGTTGATTTCTCAGGACACAGTGTGTCCAGAGGAGGAAGTCCGATATGAATCTTCAACCGATGACGGAACAGCTCCTGCTTTACTGTAAGCAGCGTGGTGTTAGCAAGCTGGGTGTCTTTGGATCGTTTGCCCGCGGTACTGCTCGACCTGACAGTGACCTTGATCTGCTGATAAGCTTTGAACAGCCGGTAAGCCTGCTAACACAGATTCGTATGGAACGTGAGCTTTCAGAACTGCTTGGGGTTAAGGTTGATCTGGTTACAGAGCAAGGGCTTAGCCCGTATCTGCGGGATCAGATACATGCTGAACTGAAGGTGATTCTGCAATGATTAAGGACGACAAGATATTCCTTGCCCATATCGCCGATGCAATAAACCAGATTGAGCAGTATACGGCTGAACTTGATGAGTCCGGTTTCAGAGACAGCAGGCTTGTTCAGGATGCCGTGATCCGTCAGTTTGAAATTATTGGAGAAGCAAGCAAGAATGTTTCTTCGGCGTTACGTAGTCAGCATCCAAAAGTGCCGTGGAGCGACTTGGCAGGTTTTCGAGATAAGCTGATTCACCATTATTTCGGCGTTGACATCGTTTCTGTCTGGCTCTCAGTTTCCACCGACATGCCTATCCTGAAGCAACAGATCACCTCTATCATTATTAACCAATGAATACCGAATTTTCCCTCTCATCTCTCGGCGAGTTCGGCCTGATTGACCGAATTCAGTCCCGTTTTCCGCAACCAGTCGCCCCGGAACTGGGGATTGGCGACGATGCCGCCCTGCTGACCCCGTCACCGGGGATGCAACTGGTGGTCTCCACCGACCTGCTGGCCGAGGGGGTGCACTTCGAGCGCTCCTTCGGCCCGTTGCGTCTGCTGGGGCGCAAGGCGCTGGCGGTCAACCTGTCGGATCTGGCGGCCATGGGGGCCCGTCCCCGCTGGTTCTTCCTCTCTCTGGCCATTCCCGTCGGATTCCCCCTGGATGAGATCGAGGCGCTCCTGGACGGCGTTGCCGAACAGGCCACCGCCCATGGCGTGCTGCTGGCGGGCGGCGACACCTGCGGCTCCAGGAGCGGTCTGGTGATCTCGGTCACCATCATGGGTGAGCAGCGACCCGAGCTGCTGCTGCGGCGCTCCGGCGCCCGAACCGGTGATGAGGTCTGGGTCAGCGGTACCCTGGGGGACTCGGCCCTCGGTCTGCAGCTGTTGCTCAAAAACAGGCCGGTTAGCGGTTGTAATGAGACAGAATATGTCGTTAATCGGCACCTTGATCCCACGCCCCGCTGCGGCCTTGGCCAGGCCCTGGCCAAAGCGGGTCTGGCCAGCGCCATGATCGATATCAGCGACGGCCTCTTGGCCGACCTGGGGCATATCTGTGAGCAGTCCGGCTGCGGCGCCGAGATACGACTTGCGCAGCTGCCCCGTTCACCGCAGTTCCAACGCCTTGTCGCCTCTGCGCCGTTGTCTCTCTGGCAGCTGGCGGCGGCCGGCGGCGAGGATTACGAGCTCTGCTTCACCGCCTCTGCCGACAGGCGGGCAGCCATCCAGGAACTGGCAAAAACTGCTGGCATTCCGGCCACGGTTGTTGGTAAAGTAACCGACTCCGGGCGGGTGGTTGCCTACCTGCCGGACGGATCGATCTTCCAGCCCTCCTCTGCCGGCTATACCCATTTTTGATCTCCTATCTGAAAGGAGCAGCACCGATGTCCACCGTCTTTACCCCGCAGCAGGCCCGTCGTACGGCCGATACCATCCGTTTTCTCGCCGCAGATGCGGTTGAAAAGGCCAACTCCGGCCACCCCGGTCTGCCGATGGGTGCCGCCGACATGGCCGTTGCCCTGTGGGGCGGTTTCCTGAACGTCAATCCGGCCGATACCGCCTGGGCCAACCGCGACCGTTTCATTCTCTCGGCCGGCCACGGTTCGATGCTGCTCTATTCGCTGCTGCACCTGTTCGGTTTCGATCTGTCCATGGATGAGCTGAAGAACTTCCGCCAGTGGGGCAGCAAAACCCCCGGTCACCCTGAGTTCGGCCATACGCCTGGCGTGGAGGTAACCACCGGCCCGCTGGGGCAGGGGGTGGCCAACGGCGTGGGGATGGCCCTGGCTGCCAAGATGGCAGCCGAGCGGTTCAATACCCCTGAGTTTTCTCCGATCAGCCACCGGGTCTTTGCCCTGGTGGGGGACGGCGACCTGCAGGAAGGGATCTCCTACGAGGCTGTAGCCCTGGCCGGACACTTGGGGCTGGGCAATCTGGTCTATCTGTACGACGACAACAGCATTACCATTGAGGGTAAGACTAATTTGGCCTGGTCCGAGGATGTGGCCAAGCGCTTCGAGGCTGCCGGTTGGCATATCCAGAAGGTTGACGGACATGACCACGTTGCCCTGACCGCTGCCATCCAAAACGGAATCAACGAAACCGCCAAACCATCCTTGATTATCGCCAAGACCCATATCGCCTTCGGCTCACCGAACAAGCAGGACTCCTCCGGCGCCCACGGTTCACCGCTGGGCAAGGACGAACTGGCCGCTACCCGTAAGAATCTGAGCTGGGAACCGGGGCCGTTTGAGGTGCCGGTCGAGGTGCGTGAGCTGTGCGCCGCCCGTGTTGTAGAGATGAAGAAAAGCTATGACGCCTGGCAGGCCGGTTTTGCTGCCTGGCGTACCGCCAATCCTGACAAGGCCAAGCTGTGGGACGCCACCTGGCAGAAGCAGATGCCGGCCGATCTGGCCCAGCAGTTGCTGGCCAGCGTCAGCGGCAAGGATGGCGCCACCCGCTCTTTGTCCGGCGCGGTGCTGCAGAAGGCGGCCGAGTTGATCCCGGCCCTGGCCGGTGGCTCCGCCGACCTGTCTCCCTCTAACAACAGCGATATCAAGGGTGGCGGCTCGGTCCAGCCCGGCGCCTTCGGCGGACGCAACCTGCATTTCGGTATCCGTGAACATGCCATGGGTGCCATCTGCAACGGTCTGGCGCTCTATGGCTGTTTCATACCCTACGGCGCCACCTTCCTGGTCTTTTCCGACTACTGTCGCCCGGCAGTACGGATCTCGGCCCTGATGCAGCAGCAGGTGGTCTACATCTTCACCCACGACTCCTACGCCGTGGGGGAGGACGGCCCGACCCACCAGCCGATCGAGCATACCGCCTCGTTGCGGATGATCCCCGGCCTGCAGGTGATCCGTCCGGCCGACGCCGCCGAGACCGCCCTGGCCTGGTATGCCGCAATGAAGTATCACAACGGTCCCACCGCCCTGATCCTGACCCGTCAGAAGCTGCCGCTCTTGCCACGGATTGCGGGAAGTGATCCGACCTTGCCCTTGATGGGCGGTTATTTGCTGGTCGACGTCGCCAATCCGGCGGTGGTGCTGATGGCCTCCGGCTCCGAGGTCTCGCTGGCCTTGGATGCCGCCAAGCTGCTGGCAGGACAGGGAATACAGGCCCGGGTGGTGTCGATGCCCGACCTGGGGACCTTCATGGCGCAGCCGGCCGAATATCGCGCCTCGGTGCTGCCGGCCGGGGCCAAGCGGGTGGCGATTGAGGCCGGCCGTGGCGAATCCTGGGGCAGGCTGTTGGGCGAAGAGGGGCTGTTCATCGGTTGGGAGCAGTTTGGCGCCTCGGCTCCGGCCGAGGTACTGGCCGAGCAGTTTGGTCTGACCCCGGCGGCAGTGGCGCAAAAAGTGGCCGTCTTCGTGAAATAAGATGGAACTGGTGCCCCTGCTTAAGAAATCGCTCTTGTTCTCTGGCCTGAACGACGAGGACCTGCAATCGCTGGCGGCCATTACCGTGCGCCGCACGGTCGCCAAGGGAGAGTCGCTGTTCAGTGAGGGGGACGAGGCCACCGGTTTCTTTCTGCTGATTGAGGGGCATCTCAAGCTCTGCCGGGTGTCGCCGGAGGGGCGGGAGAAGGTGCTGCACTTTGTGCATCCCGGTGAGACCTTTGCCGAGGCAGCCTTCTTCGGTGATGGCCGCTATCCGGCCGAGGCCCGGGCGCTTGAGCGGGGTGAGGTGCTGTTTCTGCCCCGCCAGGGCTTTATGGAACTGATGGGCTCCAAGCCGCAGTTCGCGCTAAACCTGGTGGTGTCGCTGTCGCTGTCGCTCAGGCGGTTCGCCCGGCAGATCGAAGAGCTGACCTTTGCCGATGTCACCTCGCGTCTGGCCTCGTTCCTGATCAAGCGGGCCGGCGAGAAGTCAACCAGCTACGGCGGTATCACCTACCTGGAGCTGGGTATCAAGAAGGGTGAACTGGCCGCCCAGCTGGGCACCGCCGGCGAGACGATCTCCCGTACCTTCCGCAAACTGAAGGAGGAGGGGATCATCGAACTGGACGGGCGGAAGGTCACTATCCTGCAGATGGAACGTTTGCAACAGCTCGTACCACGCCAGCCGTGAAAGGATGCAACCATGCTGATCGTGATGAACCATACCGCCACCCAGGCGGATATTGACCGGGTGATCGAGACGGTCAAGGCGATGGGTCTGACCGCCGCCCCGATCCCCGGCGGCGAGCGGACCGCCATCGGCGTACTGGGCAACAAGGGGTATGTGGACGATACCACCATCCTCGACCTGCCCGGTGTGCGGCAGACGATCCACGTCTCAAAGCCGTACAAGCTGGTCTCCCGCGATTTTCATCCCGAGGATACCATCGTGGATGTGGCCGGGGTCAGGATCGGAGAGGGGCAGCGGCCGGTGGTGGTGGCCGGCCCTTGTGCCGTGGAGAGCGAGGAGCAGATCCTCAAAACCGCCCGGTTTGTCAAACAGGCCGGTGCCGACCTGTTGCGGGGCGGCGCCTTCAAGCCCCGTACCGGCCCCCACACCTTCCAAGGCCTGCGGGAAGAGGGGCTGAAACTGTTGGCCAAGGCCCGCGAGGCCACCGGGCTGCCGATCGTGACCGAGGTGATGAGTCCGGACAACGTGGGACTGGTGGCCGAGTACGCCGACCTCCTCCAGGTGGGGGCCCGCAATATGCAGAACTTCGACCTGCTGCGGGAGCTGGGCAGGATCCGTAAGCCGGTGCTGCTCAAACGGGGCATGAGCGCCACCATCGAGGAGTTTCTGGCCGCTGCCGAGTATATCCTGGCCGAGGGGAACCAGCAGGTGATCCTCTGCGAACGGGGTATCCGCACCTTCGAGACCGCCACCCGCAACACGCTGGATCTGGCCATGGTGCCGCTGGTGAAAGAACTGACCCATCTGCCGATCATGGTGGACCCCTCCCACGCCACCGGCAAACGTTCGCTGGTGATTCCGATGTCCAAGGCGGCACTGGTGGCTGGTGCCCACGGCGTGCTGGTGGAGGTGCATCCCGAACCGGAAAAGGCGCTCTCTGACGGCCCGCAATCGTTGACCTTCCCCGGCTTCGAGGCGTTGATGACCGACGTTCGCAAACTGCAGCAGTGTCTTCTGCAGTGCTCGGCACAAAGCGCTTGAAAAAAAAACGGTGCAGGCTTACGATAACAACGTACCGATCATGCTCTCTACCCTGCCCGTGACGGCCTGTAGCGCCCGGGCGGAATACTTGTTGAAACGGGGATCGTTCCCTGCCGTGGTTGAGCTGCCCGAGAGTTGTGCGGGATTTGCCTGAAGCGGCACATTGAGACCCATCGGTAAAGGAACTCGCCAGAGGACCTTTGGGGCCCAACGACAGGGTGGAGAGACGTGTAGGAGGAAGGGGATGCGCTCCAGGCATCCCCTTTTTTACAGCCGGGGAGGGTCTCAAGCTGGCCAGGGATGTTTCGTCAGACCAGTATGTCGAGAAGGGGTTTCTGTACCTGTTGGCGCTCTCTCTGCTGCTCCATGCCGCCGGTTTTGCCCTCCTGTATCTCTGGCCCCGGCATCAGCCCAAGCCCCCTGAACCCACTTTTATCGATCTGCAGGATCTGCCTGAGCTGAAACAGCAGCCAAAGGTCGAGCCGAAGCGGGCGCTGCCCTCGGATCAGCGCCGCCGTGTCCTTCACGAGGCCGCGCCCAAAGGGCATATGCGGGTCTCCCGGCCACAGACGGCGTCAGCCATCCAACGGCGACAGGCCACGGTGCAACCCACAGCCCCTCCGGCACGGCGTCCGGGTCGTCCTGTCCCACACCCCACGGCTGTTGCCAGGTCGATCCCCCCCGGTTCATCGGCCGCTGACCTGCTCCGTCGCCAGCCCTTTCCGGCGCAGCCTCCTGCCGTGAGCGGTGGTGCGACGACACTGCCGGCTCGTCTGATGCCCAGCGCCAGCCGGATGGCCAAGCTGGAGGACAACTACCGGCGGCGCTATGCCGATGAGATCGCCGAGGGCGATACCGCTTTTATCAATACCGACGACATCCAGTTCGGTTCGTTCCTGCGCCGCTTCGAGACCTCGGTCTACGGCGTCTGGCGTTATCCCGAGGCGGCTGCCCAGCGGGGTATCGAGGGGGTCACGCCGGTCAAGATCACCTTTAATCGTAACGGTGAGATCACCAAGGTGCAGCTTTTGGAGAGCTCCGGCAGCAGGATCCTGGATGATGAGGTCTTCCGTACCCTGCGTTTGCTCGGTCCCATGGGCAGTCTCCCCAAGAATTATACCAAGGATGAGTTCCACCTGATCGCCTTCTTCCAGTACGGCGGCGCCCGCCGTCGGCTGCGGTAGCGGACCGTGAAGGCGCTGATCATCGCCGCCCCCCAGAGCGGCTCCGGCAAGACCACCGTCAGTCTGGGGCTGATGGCGGCCCTGACCCGGCGAGGACAGCGGGTGGCGCCGTTCAAGACCGGCCCCGATTTCATCGACCCCGGCTACCACCGCCTGGTGACCGGCCGCCCCTCCATCAACCTGGACGGCTGGCTCTGCCCGTCGGCCTTTGTGCAATCCACCTTTCACCACCACGCAACCACCGCCGATATCGCCCTGATCGAGGGGGCGATGGGGTTGTTCGACGGCCTCGGCGCTTCGACGCAGGAGGGAAGTACGGCCCAGATCGCCCGGCTGACCGGCGCAGCGGTGCTGCTGGTGGTGAACGCCCGTGGTATGGCTGCCAGTGCGGCCGCCCTGGTGGCCGGTTTTGTCCGGTTTGATCCCGCGGTACGGCTGGCCGGGGTGATCTTCAACAACGTCGGCAGCGCGCGCCACGGCCAACTGCTGGCCCAGGCGCTTACCGAGTATTGCCCGCAGGTCCCCTGCCTGGGGACGATCCCCCGCGATGAAGGACTTGTCATCCCTTCCCGTCACCTGGGATTGGTGACCGTTGAGGATAATCCGCTGCCGCCGGCGTTTGTTGAACGGTTGGCCGATACGATGGAACGCCATCTGGACCTTGCGGCGCTGGAGGCCCGTGCTGCATGTGAACCCACCGTCATCGCAGGAGTTCCTGTTGTTGCTGCAGCGACCGGTGAGCGGGTGCTTCTTGCCGTGGCCCGCGACGCCGCCTTCTGTTTTCTGTACGAGGATAACCTGCGCCTGTTACGGGAGGCGGGAGCTGCGGTGGTATTCTTTTCGCCGCTCAAGGATCGGGCGTTGCCCGAAGGGTGTCAGGGCGTCTACCTGCCGGGAGGGTACCCGGAGCTGTATCGGGAGGAGCTGTCGGCCAACCGGCCCATGCTGGAGGCGATCCGTCAGGCGGTGAACCGGGGGCTGCCGGTCTATGGGGAGTGTGGTGGGCTGGTGTATCTGACCGGGGGTGTGATGGCCCAGGATGAGGATCGGCTCCTGTACCCCTTTGCTGGCATCTTCCCGACGCGGGCCAGGATGGGGCAAAAACGGGCAGCCTTGGGCTATCGAGAGGTCGAACTGACGCGGGATGCCCTGGTGGGACGGGAGGGTGGGCGGCTCCGCGGGCATGAGTATCACTACTCCCGCCTTGAGGAGATCGCCCCCAGGGTGGGGACTGTGTACCGGATGGCAAGGCCCGGTGAGGACTGGCGGTCAGAGGGATTTATCAGCGGCAGTTGTCTGGCCTCATACGTGCATCTCCATTTCGGGAGTCATCTCGCCATCGCGCCTTCATTGCTTGCCGCCTGCCGTACCATCGGTCACCGTTAGCAGGAGTGGGTGGTTGTGGCGATCGTAGAGCAGATAGGAGAGGGGGATTGACCGTTGTTTGCGGTAGGGGATGCCGAGGCCGGCGGCCACGGTCTGTATGACCTGCGTCGCCGACTCGTCCCCCTGGAGGCTGATGAAGGAGACCCCCCGGACCGACAGCAGACGGCGCAAGGTATAGGCTTCAGCAGGGTGCAGGCCGCATGCCAGCAGGGCTGTGACACCTTGGTACCGGGCTGCGGCCATAGCGGCGTCGCTGAACCCCGGCAGGACCTGTTGCGGCGGGATGGTAACGGCCACCATCGCCAGCAGATTGCTCCCCAGGCTGCAGGTGTCCTTGTTGGTCATTGTCACCGTTGCCGGTGCGATAACCGGTACCGGTGATTTCTCCTTCATATGTCGCTCGTGGGGGGTGCGGGGATGCGTTTTGCGTCGATGGACCATCTGCTTTGTTGCCGTAACGGGGGGGAGCGCCGGTCTCCTGAGGTCCTTGAGATCGAGGTCAAAACCGGTCGTCGGGGCGGCGTTGACCGTCACCGGCATCAGGGAAAAGGCGGCCAGGATGCAGGCCGGCAGCAACCTCAGTGATCTGTTCATGAATGATGGCAGCATGTTCGTCACTTTCTCGCTCGGGCAAGGTCGCACAGAAAGGCAAGGCTGTGGAGCGGTCGTCCGGTATGGAGGCTGACGGCCCGGTCCAGCAGTCTTCCGGCATGGATCAGCTCATCGTCGCTGAAGCTGACCAGACCAAAGGTACCAGTCCGCAGGCAGTTGCGCAAGGGGCGCAGGTCATCGTCCTCCAGAGGCGGGCGGTAGCCCAGGATATTTAACAGGTTGATCTCGAAAAAACGTCGATCCGCCTCGGTTGCGGCGCCGCGTTCCAGGTGCTCCAGCAGCGTGGTCAGCAGGCGGTACAGGCGGGGCAGCGGCTGTCCTTCCGGGGTGAGGGCCTCCACCAGTTCGCAGCCGTACAACGAGAGCGCCAGAGTCTCCAGGCCGGCCCGCAGGCCGGGATAGCAGCGGGTCTGTTCAACCCGCTCCAAGCGGCTTAACCCCTGCTCTTTCACCTGCAGCACCACCTCCAGCCGGTTACCCGGCTCCAGCATGCCGCCGAATCGCCTGCGGCTGGCCCGGGCCGCTTTGGCAAAGGCCCTGATCCGGCCCTGCTCCAGGGTAAACAGCGAGATGATCCGGTCGCTCTCGCCATAGGCAAGGGTGGAGAGCACAATGGCCTGACACTGCTCACTGTGCATGGCTAGTGGGCTTCACTCCAGTTGGCGCCAAAGTTAATATCCACCTTTAAGGGCACCTTCAACGCTACGGCCTGCGACATCTCCCGTTCCACCAGCCCCCGCATCCGCTCCAGCTCCGCCTCCGGTACTTCGAAGACCAGTTCGTCATGCACCTGCATGATCAGGCGGCTCGCGAGTCCCGAGTCCCGGATGGCCCGGTCCACCCCCAGCATGGCCTGCTTGATGATATCGGCTGCCGAGCCCTGGATCGGGTAGTTGATGGCGTTACGCTCCGCAAAGGAACGCAGGTTGCCGTTGCTGCTGGTAATGTCTGCTATCGGTAGTCTGCGGCCCAGGATAGTGGTGACGTATCCTGTCTCTTTCGCGCCGGTGATGCAGCTGTCGAGAAAGGCCATTGCCCCATTGTGACGATCCTTGTACGCGGCGATGAACTTCTCCGCCACGGTGCGGGCCACCCCCAGTTGCTTGGCCAACGAAAAGGCTCCCTGGCCATAGATGATGCCGAAGTTGATGGTCTTGGCCTGGCGCCGCATCTCGCTGGTGACCAGCTCCGGGAACAGGCCGAATACCTCGCTGGCGGTGCGGGTGTGGATATCCTGGTCGCGGCTGAAGGCATCGCAGAAGACCGCATCAGCGGAGAGGTGGGCCAGCACCCGCAGCTCGATCTGCGAGTAGTCGGCTGCCAGGATCAGGCAGCCGGGCGGGGCGATGAACGCCTCGCGGATGCGGCGTCCTTCCTCGGTGCGGATCGGGATGTTCTGCAGGTTGGGGTCCGAGGATGAAAGCCGCCCGGTGGCGGTCACCGCCTGGTTGTAGGAGGTATGCACCCGGCCATCCTTGTCGGCCAGCTTGGCCAGGGCATCGGTGTAGGTGGATTTCAGCTTGGCCAGGCCACGGTACTCCAGCAGTTGTCGGGCGATCTCATGTTCCTCGGCCAGGCCGGACAAGACCTCGTTGTCGGTGGAGCGGCCGGTCTTGCCCTTGGTCTTCTTGCCGGCCTGCAGCCCCAGCCGGTCGAACAGCACCTCTTCCAACTGCCTGGGCGAGTTGAGATTGAACGGTCCGCCAGCCAATTCGATGATCCGTTTTTCCAGCTCCAGCATCCGCTGGCCGAAGTCGTTGCCCAGGCTGGCCAGATAGGCCAGGTCAAGCAGCACGCCGTGCTGCTCCATCCGCGTCATGATCTCCATCAGCGGCATCTCAAGCTCGAACAGCAGCCTGTCCAGCCCCTGTTCCCGCACCATCGGCAAGAGTTTTTCATGCAAGAGCCAGGTGGCGTCAGCATCCTCCGCCGCGTAGCGGGTGGCCTTTTCAACCTCCACCTCGCTGAAGCAGATCCGGTTCTTGCCGCTACCGGTCACCTCGTCATAGGAGATCATGCGGTGATTCAGATGCTCCTGGGCCAGGGCATCCAGGCCATGACCGCCACGGGAGGGGTTTAAGAGGTAGGAGCAGAGCATGGTGTCGCACCAGCTCCCCTTAACCTCCAGCCCTGCGGTGCCCAGTACCTGCAGGTCGAACTTCAGGTTCTGGCCCACCTTGTGGATGGCCGGATTGCCAAAAGCAGGCCGCAGCCGCTCCAACACCGTTGCGCAAGGCAGCTGGTCCGGCATCCCCAGGTAGCGGTGCCCCAGCGGGATGTAAAACGCCTCGTGGGGCTCAAGCGCAACCGAAATGCCCACCAATTCATCGGTGCGGGGATCAAGTCCGGTGGTCTCGGTATCGAAGGCAAAGCTGCTGGTTTGTTCAAGGCGCTGCGCCAGTGTTTCCAGCTGCTCCATGGTCAGCACGCAGTGGTAGCGGTCGGTCTGCAGGGTGGCCTGGGCGGTCATCTCCTTGATCAGGGTGTGGAAGCCGTAATCCTTGAACAGATCGTTCAGGCGGGCCGTATCCGGCTCCCGGGCGGCCAGTTCATCCGGGTGCAGCTCATAGGGTACATCCTTGATGATGGTGGCCAGCACGCGGGACAGGCGGGCCTGTTCCGCGAACTCCCGCAGCTTTTCACCGGTCTTGCCCGGCACCTCGCCAGCCCGTTCCAGCAGGGCATCCATGGAGCCGAATTCCTGAATCAGCTTGATGGCGGTCTTTTCGCCGATCCCCGGCACACCGGGGATGTTGTCCGAGCTGTCGCCGGCCAGCCCCAGGATGTCGATCACGCCCTCCGGTCCCACGCCGAAGCGCTCCTGCACCTGGGGGATGGCCGAGGTGGTGTTTTTCATGGTGTCCAGCAGGGTGGTCCGCTCGGTCACGATCTGCATCAGGTCCTTGTCGCCGGTCACCACCACCACGCTGCCACCGGTTGCCTCCCAGCGGGCCGCCAGGGTGCCGATCAGGTCGTCGGCCTCGTAGCCTGCCAGCTCCACCACCGGGATGTTGAAGGCTCGCACCAGGTCGCGGATCGGCCCTACCTGCTGGCGCAGGTCGGCCGGCATCTCCTCGCGGTTGGCCTTGTAGGCCGGATGCAGCTCGGTGCGGAAGGTGACCCGCCCCACATCGAACACCACTGCCAGGTGCTGCGGCTGGTGGTCCTTCATGAGCTTCAGCAGCATCTGGGTGAAACCGTAGATGGCGTTGGTGGGGAAGCCGCTGGGGGACGACAGCCGCTTGATGGCGAAGTAGGCCCGGTAGAGGTAAGAGGAGCCGTCGATCAGGTAGAGGGTGTTGTTCATTGAGTGTCCTTTAGCGTGTAGTCGCGGTCTGATAGTTTTTGCAGGTTTCCGTTACACCCATTACGTTTCTCTCCACTCTTCACCACGAAGTACAGCAGGTTGGCAGCCTTCTCTTCCACGCTTGGGTACAGCTCTTTACCGCCAAAGGTCTGGTAGATAGTGGCCAGGGCGCTCTTGAAGCCATCGTCCTTCTCTAGCCCGAATAGGCCGCCGAACTCCCCCTTCATGCTCGATACGATCCCGATCGCCTCATCATATTCCAAAATGTAGTCAGTGGCCTGTGTGGTGGAGCCGATGGCAAGGGTGCCGTGATCGTAACGGTCCAGTGTGGTCAGGGCATAGGCGTAATCGGTGATCACCGTTAACAAGCCTTTGGCCTCGTCCAGCCCGATCTCCTGCCGGGCAATGGTCTGTTCCAGCAGGGTGACCGTCTTGCGCAGGTCGCTCAGCTTCTCGGTCTGTTCCTGCAGACGCTGCTGGTTAACGGTGTAGCCCTTGACGAGGTGGTCTTTTAAGGTTTGGGTGGCCCAAATACGGAAGCGGGTTCCTTGCTGGGATTTAACCCGGTAACCGACAGAAATGATGACATCAAGGTTGTAGTGGGCTGTGTCATACTGTTTAGCATCTGCTGCAGTTATTCGGAAATTCCGAACAACTGAGTTTTCTTCAAGCTCACCCTCCTTGAAGGTGTTTTTTATGTGTTCGTTGATGGTTGGAACGGTCTTGCCAAACAACAAAGCCATCTGTTTTTGCGTCAGCCAGACCGTCTCCTGGTCGAGCTTGACCTCCAGTGCGGCCTTGCCGTCGGTGTCCTGATAGATCTGTATGGTGCCGGTCTGTTCCATGGGTTTATGTCTCTGATTTTTCAGTGGCCATTATGTGCAAAACTTCATCAGCTGGATACACCGGCAGTTTTGATTTTGTAAAGTCTTTCAGGTTACGGGTGATTATCGCATCAGCTCCTGCATGCCGGGCGGCCTCGTAGATAACGGCATCTTCAAAATCAGAGAAACCTGACTCAAGTGCAGCAGCCAGTACACTGCGGCTGACTGGTGCGACTTCGAACATCTGCAGTAGTTTGCCGACCTCCTTCAGGGCCTGTTTTGCCCCCAGGGACCTGGTTAACAGGTAGTGCAGTGTGGTGACTGTCGTTGCGCACAGGTAGCCGGTTGCGCTGCCTTCTTCAATTCGTGAAAACAGCTCAGCCGCTGCATCAGCGAACGGTGCCCGGTCCATCAGCAGGTCGAGTGCAATGTTGGTGTCCAGAAGCAGTTTCACAGGTATTTCCCCTCAAGGTGAGCACGATAATCTTTCTCATCCAGCTTGCTGGAACGGATCAGGCCTCTCAGGGATTTGGTAAGTGGTGGTGACGGAGCTCTGGCCTCCGACTTTGGCGTGGTTAGCAACTTGAAATAGTCGGCCACCACCTGAGAAACAGATTTTCCGGCCTGGG
>JAJYCS010000043.1 GCA_021778115.1 Deltaproteobacteria bacterium | reverse complement strand
GGACCGGCGAGACCGGCGGCGAGGCGATCTGATTGTCAAGTCGCTCATCTACGGTATCATTTGCACGAATAGAAGGAGGTTTGTCATGAAACTGAAGCACGCCCTGATCATTCTGCTGTTCACCCTCTGTGCAGCCCTGCTCTGCATCAACGCCATGGCCGACGAGCCCAAGACCGTCCCGGCCGCCGCGGCCGGTGCCGTAAACACCGTGGCCCCTGCGGCGGCCTCCGCTCCGGCGGTAGCCGCACCGGCCACACCGCCTGATGTGAAACCGGTACTGAACACCGGCGACACCGCCTGGATGCTGGTATCATCGGCCCTGGTGCTGCTGATGATCCCCGGCCTGGCCCTGTTCTACGGCGGCATGGTCCGCCAGAAGAACGTGCTGTCCACCATGATGCACTCCTTTGTGGCGATGGGGATCGTGGGGGTGCAGTGGGCGGTGATCGGCTATTCGCTGGCCTTTGCCCCCGACATGGGCGGCATGGGGCTGATCGGTAACTTAAGCAAGGTGATGCTGCACGGCCTGATCATCATGAAGGATGCCACCACCGGCACCGTGGACTGGGCCCTGTTCCAAAACTACGCCAAGGAGCCGGGGGCGATCCCGGAGCTGGTCTTTGCCATGTATCAGGCGATGTTCGCCATGATCACCGTGGCCCTGGTCTCCGGCGCCCTGGCCGAGCGGGTCAAGTTCTCGGCCTACTGCCTGTTCGTGCTGCTCTGGACCACCCTGGTCTACGATCCGCTGGCCCACTGGGTCTGGATGAGCGACGGCTGGCTGTTCAAGAAGGGGGCACTGGATTTTGCCGGCGGCACCGTGGTGCACCTCTCCTCCGGTATCTCGGCCCTGGCCTTCCTGTACTTCCTGGGCAAACGGCACGGCTTCCCCCATGAGCGGATGGCCCCCCACAACCTGCCGCTGACCATGCTGGGGGTGGGGCTGCTCTGGTTCGGCTGGTTCGGCTTCAACGCCGGCTCTGCCGTGGTGGGGGTCAACACCTCCGACGCCGCCGGTGGCCTGGCTGGCCTGGCCTTTGCCACCACCACCATCGCCCCGGCCGCGGCCGGCCTCTCCTGGATGATCGCGGAATGGCTGCATGCCGGTAAGCCCTCGGCCCTCGGTTTCGGTTCCGGCGTGGTGGCCGGTCTGGTGGTGATCACCCCGGCAGCCGGCTTCGTACAGCCCGGCGCAGCCCTGCTCATGGGCCTGGCCGCCGGCCTGGTCTGCTACGGCGGGGTGCTGCTCAAGGCGAAATTCAAATATGACGACTCCCTGGATGCCTTCGGCGTCCACGGCATCGGCGGCACCTTCGGCGCCATCGTCACCGGCATCTTCGCCACGGTGGGGGCCACCGGCCTGTTGGCCGGCAACCCCAAACAGCTCGGCATCCAGCTGATCGCGGTCCTCTCCGCCGCCGCCTACGCGGTGGTGGTCACCCTGGCGATCTCCTTTGTGCTGGACAAGACCATCGGACTGCGGGTGGACAAAGAGGACGAGATCATGGGCCTCGACCAGACCCAACATTCGGAATCGGCCTACAACATGTAACCGGAAGATCGCTCGTCAACGGCCGTCCCTCATACGGGGACGGCCTTTTTTATGCCCGGAGACCTTGACACCATAACGTCATAACGTCATACTGCCACCAGGAGGACGGCAACCATGAACACCGCATTGAAACGGGCCACCGTCTATTTCGATCCGGCCATGCATCAGGCCCTGCGTCACAAATCACTTGAAACGTCCCGTTCGGTATCCGACCTGGTGAACGAGGCGGTACGGCAGTCATTGGCAGAGGATGCCGAGGATCTGGCGGCCTTTGCGGAACGGGTACATGAACCGCTCGTCAGTTACGAAACCATACTGCACGAGCTGAAGGCCAATGGCCGTATATAATATTTTTTTCCGTGAGTCGGTCAGGAAAGACCTGACGACCATCCCGAGGCATGATCTCAGGCGGATTATGGAGAGGATCGGCGCTCTTGCCGAGAACCCGCGACCGGTCGGCTCTGAAAAGCTGACCGGCCAGGAGCGTTACCGCATCCGTCAGGGGGACTACCGGATCGTCTATTCAATCCAGGAGACGGAACTCACCGTCTGGGTGGTCACGGTCGGCCACCGCAGAGAGGTGTATCGTCACCGGTGATCCGCTGGATCGCCACTGCCCACGGTCTTTGTCACGGCCAACATATTTTGCCGTGACAAAACGGGAGGCGGCGTGGCAGAGTCAGAGGGTATCGGCAAAGAGGAGTGAACCATGGCCAAAGAACTGTATGTGGGGCACCTGCCCTACGAGATGACCAATGACGACCTGCGGCGGATCTTCGGCGTGGCCGGCACCGTCACCTCGGTGCATATCATCACCGATCCGGACACCGGCAAATCAAAGGGGTGCGGCTATGTGCGGATGTCCCGCGACGAGGAGCTGACCGAGGCGATCACCTGCCTGGACGGCGCCCTGGTGGAGGGGATGACCATCACGGTCAGTATCGCCAACCCGCCAAAGGCGACGGCAACGAGGCCCAAAGGCACCGGCGCAACCCGGCAGGGCTCCCGCCGGGACCGGGCCCGCCGGCGCTGATCCGTTACCGCCCCCCGGCGGGACGAACAAACCATAAGGAGGAGGCCATGGAACAGGATCTGATCGTAACCGGCAAGGAGGGGCGGATCGGCCGGATTACCCTGAACCGCCCCGAGGCGATGAACACCTTCACCGTACCCTTTGCCGAACAGCTGGACAGCGCGCTGTGGCAGATGGAACAGGACCCGGAGGTGCTGGTGGTGGTGATCGACGCCGCCGGCAGGAATTTCTGCACCGGCATCTCCCTCGACCAGTTCCCCCCCCGCACCCAGGCCGAGGCCCGGGCCTTCCTCTACCGGATCGACGCCTTCTACCATACCCTGGCCCGGATGCAGACTGTCACCATCGCCTCGGTACACGGCTACGCCCTGGCCAACGGCGCCGGCCTGGCCTTCGGCTGCGACCTGACCGTGGCGGCTGAAAACGCCGTCTTCGGCACCACCGCCATCAATGTCGGCCTGATCTGCCTCGGGCCGGCGGCACCGATGATGCGGACCCTGGGCAAGAAGAAGGTGCTGGAGATGGTGCTGACCGGCGACATGATCAGCGCCGCCGATGCGCAGGCCCTGGGGCTGGTGAACCGGGTGGTGCCGGAGGGGGAACTGGCTGCGGCGACCATGGAGCTGGCGCACAAGCTGGCCGGCAAGAGCCCCCTGGCCCTGAAGATCGGCAAGGAGGGGCTGAACCGGCTGCAGGATATCCCCTACCACCAGGGGCTTGACGTCATGGACGACCTTTTCGCCACCCTGGCCTCCTCCGAGGATGCCGTGGAGGGGGTCGGCGCCTTCCTGGCCAAACGGAAACCGGCCTGGAAGGAGCGGTAACGCGTCCCGATGCCTGATCACCTGCGGACCCTGTTTATCATCAATGCTGCGCTGACCCTGCTGGACGCCAGCCTCGGCTACCACCTGGCCCCGCGGCTGCTGCGGCTGTCGCCGCCAGCTCCCGACACCGATCCCGGACGGGTGGTGCAGACCATCCGCCGGATGCTGACCGGGGTGGTGCTGCTGTACATGTTCTGCAACTGTCTGGCCTATTTCCGCCAGAACCGGACGCTGCTGGCGGTGGTGACGGTCCTGCTGGCGGTGGATCTGGGGGGGCAGCTCTACGTGCGCTACCGGACCAGGCAGCGCCGGGGAGATGGACGGTGAACGGGGTGTTCTACACTGCCACCTTCGGGGTGCGCTACCACGAGGTGGACCAGCAGGGGTGGGTGCGGCTGCCGGTGGTGCTGGCCTGGCTGCAGGAGGCCAGCATCACCCATGCCGCCTGCCTCGGGGTGGCGGCGGCCAATATGGAGGAGCAGCAGCTCACCTGGGTCCTGTCGCGGCTGGGCCTGGAGCTGCTCCGGTACCCCCGCAGCGGTGACCAGGTGGCCCTGGAGACCTGGCCGGTGAACCGTGAGGGGATGTTCTCGATCCGGGATTACCGGCTCACCGACGGGGATGGTGCGCTGATCGGCCGGGCCACCAGCTCCTGGGCCCTGCTCAACCTGCAGACCCGGCGGCCGGTGCGGATCGCCGACCACCTTCCTCCCTACCCGTTGCACCCGGTGCGGGCGCTGGATGACCCCTTCGCCCCGCTGCCCCGTCTCGAGGGCTGCACGACCGGCCTGGAACTGCCGGTGCTGCGGGCCGATCTGGATTCGAACCGCCATGTCAACAACACCGTCTATGCGGCCTGGGGTCTGGAGGCGGTTCCGGGGACCATCGCCGACCATCTGCTCCCCAACCGCCTGGAGATCGCCTTCCGAGCCGAGGCGCTCTACGGCGACACGATCCGCTCCTGCTGCGCCCCGCTGCCGGACGCCCCCCACACCCTGCTGCACCGGATCGAACGGGCCGCCGACGGCCGGGAGCTGTGCCGCCTCCGCACCACCTGGAGACCGCTGTAGTTATCCCACCGTCTTTCTGAACCTCGCCACCGCCGTCCCCAGCACCACCAGGCCGATCACCAGCAGCATCCCGAACTGCCGCCACAGGATCGTCAGCCCGACCCCCTTCAGGTACAGGCCGCGGATGATCTCCATGAACCAGCGGACCGGGTTCGCCATGGTCAGCCACTGCACCGCCGGCGGCATGTTGGCCACCGGAAAGGCGAAGCCCGAGAGCAGCATCGCGAGAAAGATCACGAAAAAGGCGCTCATCATGGCCTGCTGCTGGGTCTGGCTGATGGTGGAGATGAACAGGCCGCTCCCCAGCGAACTCATCAGGAACAGGCCGGTGGCCAGGATTAGGAGAGCGATACTGCCCCGCACCGGGACCCGGAACACCAGCCACCCCACCAGGCTGATCAGGAAGACGTTGGCGTAGCCGATCAGCACGAACGGCAGGGTCTTGCCCAGGATAAACTCGAACTTGCGGATCGGGGTGACGATCACCTGCTCGATGGTGCCGATCTCCTTCTCACGCACCACCGCCATGGCGGAAAGCAGCATGGTGATGATGAACAGGATATTGGCGATCACCGCCGGCACGTAGAACGGCGGGCTGGCCAGATCGGGGTTGAACCAGGCCCGCCCCTCCAGGCGTACCGCAGCAGGCGGCAAGCCGCCCCCTTGGGCCGCCTGCTGCGACATCAGTTGCAGGTTGCGGGCCTCGGCAAAGCGGGCAAGGTACCCCAGGATCACCCCGGCGGTGTTGGAGTCGGTGCCGTCCAGAAGCGCCTGCACCGTGGCGGTGCCGCCGCGCCCCAGGGTCTCGGCCAGGCCGTGGTTGATGACGATCGCCACCCGCACCTCCCCGCTGTCCAAAAGCCGGCTGACCTGTCGTTCATCCGCCAGCCGCGCAGTCTGGCGGAAGTAGCCGGAGGCGAACAGCGCCGCCAGCAGGTCGCGGCTCGCGGGGGAGTTGTCCCGGTCGATCACCGCAGTGGGGATGTTGCGCACATCCATATTGACCGCATAGCCGAAGATGATGGTCTGCACCGCCGGCAGGATGAACAGCACCAGCCGCATCCGTGGATCACGGAAGGTCTGGATGAACTCCTTCACCAGCATCGCCTTCAAGCGCTCGAACATGGCTACTTAAGCTTCTTTCTGAAGATGAGCATCGCCGCGGTCAGGATCAGCCCGGCAAAGCCGAGCAGAAACAGGGCCTGGGGCCAGAGGGTGGCCAGCCCCACATCCTTCAGGTAGATCCCCCGCAGGATGGTCACAAAGTAGCGGGCCACCACGATGTGGCTGACCGCCCGGATCGGCGCCGGCATGTTCTCCAGCGGAAAGATGAAGCCGGACAAGAGAAAGGCCGGCAGCACCGTCACCATCAGCGCCAGCTGACTGGCCAGGAGCTGCCCCCGGGCGACGATGCTGATCAGCATCCCCACGGCCAGGGCACCGGTCAGGAACAGGAGCGACAGGGCGGTGAGCAGCCACAGGCTCCCTTTGAGCGGCACGTCGAACACCAGATACCCCACCCCCACCGCCAGCACCAGATCCAGCACCCCGACGCAGAAGTAGGGGGCCAGCTTGCCCAGCACCAGTTCCCAACGCCTGACCGGCATGGTGATGAGCTGTTCCATGGTGCCGGTCTCCCACTCGCGGGCCATGCTGAGCGAGGTTAAAAGCGCCGCCACGATCATCATGATCACCGGGATCAGGCCGGGGAAGATGAAGTTGCGCGAGACCAGATCGGTGTTGAACCAGACCCGGGGGCGGATCTCCAGCGAGGGGATCTTCGGCGCTGGCGGGGAGCGGCGGGCGAGCTGCTGCAGCGCCACCTGCCGCGACCAGGTGAGCACGATCGCCTCGGCATAGCCCTGGGCGATGGTGGCGGTATTGGGATCGCTGCCGTCCAGGATCACCTGCACGGTGGGTCCGTCGCTGCGTTCCAGCCGGTCGGCGAAGTCCGGCGGTATCACCAGGGCGATCAGGACATCCCGCCGGTCCACCGCCCGTTCCAGTTCGGCATAGGAGGCGGCGTAGCGCCGCAACGAGAAGTAGCGTGAACCGGCAAAACGGCTGACCAGTTCGCGGCTCTGGGGGGTACCGCTCTGGTCCCAGACCGCCAGCGGCACCCGGTCCACGTCCAAGGTCAGGGCATAGCCGAACAGAAACAGCATGATGAGGGGCATCACGATCCCCAGGGCCAGGCTGCGCGGGTCCCGCAGCAGATGCAGAAACTCCTTGCGGGCAACGGCCGTCATGCGGCGCAGCGCGGCCGGCATCAGGCGGCTCCTCCCTGGCGGTCATACTCCTCGATCAGCTCGATGAAGACCTGCTCCAGGCTGGGCAACACGCCGTCAGCGGCCCGTTGTTCCTTAAGCGTACGCGGCGTCCCCACCGCCACCAGCTCGCCCCGGTAGATCAGGGCCAGCCGGTCGCAGTACTCGGCCTCGTCCATGTAGTGGGTGGTGACGAAGACCGTCACGCCCTCGGCCGCCAGTTGCTGGATCAGCTGCCAGAAACGGCGGCGGTTCAGCGGGTCCACCCCGGCGGTGGGCTCATCCAGAAAGATGATCGGCGGCCGGTGCAGGAGGGCACAGCCCAAGGCCAGGCGCTGCCGCCAGCCGGCTGAGAGTTCCCCGGCCCGGGAACGTCGCCGTTCGGCAAGACCGGCCATCTCGATCACCCAGTCGGCCCGTGCTGCCAACTCGTTGGACGGCAGGCGGTAGATGCCGCCGTAAAAGGAGATATTCTCTTCAACGGTCAGCTCTTCGTACAGCGAAAACCGCTGACTCATGTAGCCGATATGGGCCTTGATCCGCTCCGGCTCCCGGCCGATGTCAAAGCCGGCCACCGTACCGCTGCCATCGCTGGGGGCCAGGATGCCGCACAGCATCCGGATGGTGGTGGATTTACCGGCACCGTTGGGCCCCAGAAAGCCGAAGATCTCCCCCTTGGGCACCTGCAGCGAGACCCGGTTGACGGCGACGAAATCACCGAAGCGACGGGTGAGGCGATCCAGGCTGACCGCCGTGGCGGCGGACCGCAGGTCGGGCGGGGTGCGCCGTGTAACCGCCGTGGCGGTCCCTTCCCCCAGCATCCTAATGAAGAGATCCTCCAGCGAGGGGTCGTGCAGCTCCGGGGCGGCCAGGCGTTTCAGATTCTGCGGGGTGTCGCAGACCAACAGCCTGCCGTGGTGCATCAGCCCCACCCGGTGGCAGCGCCCGGCCTCGTCCAGGTAGGCGGTGGCCACCACGATGGTGACCCCTTCCGCCAGCAGGGTATCAAGGATCCGCCAGAAATCGCGGCGGGAGACCGGATCGACGCCGTTGGTCGGTTCGTCCAGGAACAGCACCTCGGGGGTGTGGATCAGGGCACAACAGAGCCCCAGTTTCTGTTTCATCCCGCCGGACAGCGCCCCAGCCCGACGCTTGACAAAGGGGGTCAGACCGCTCATGGCCAGCAGACGCTCGGCCCGCTCTGTCCAACTGGCCTTGGGGACGTCGAAGATATCGGCATGGAAGCGGATGTTTTCCAGCACCGTCAGATCGGGGTAGAGGCCGAAACGCTGGCTCATGTAGCCGATCCGGCTGTGTACCGGCTCCAGATCGCGGCAGGGGCAGCCCAGCACCGTTGCCTCGCCGTCGGTAGGATCGAGCACGCCGGTCAAAAGCCGCAGGGTGGTGGTCTTACCGGCGCCGTCGGAACCCACCAGCCCGAACAGCTCCCCCCTGGGGATCGCGAGGGTGAGCCGGTCCACGGCCGTCAGGTCGCCGAACCGCTTGGTGAGATTGGAGAGTTGGAGAGCGTCCATGGGCAGGAGTCAACGCCGGTGGCGCCGCATTATGGCGCCGCTATGACGACATCCACCGGCATGCCGGGTTTCAGCTCCTGCTGAGGATTGGCGATGGTGACCTTGATCCGGTAGACCAGTTTGACCCGTTCCTGTTCGGTCTGGACGTTTTTGGGGGTAAATTCCGCCTCGGAGGCGATGAAACTGACCCTGCCGCGGTAGCTGCGCCCCTTCCAGGTGTCGCTGGTGACGGTGGCAGGCTGCCCCAGTTTGATCCGGCCCAGTTGGGTTTCTGGGACGTACGCCCGCACCCAGACCTCGTCCAGCCGGGCAACGGTGAGCACTGGGGCGCCGGCCGCCAGCAGCTCACCCGGCTCGGCATGCTTGGCCAGCACCGTGCCGGTAAGGGGTGCCCGCAGCACCGCATCGGCCAGATGGGTATCTGCCAGGGCGCGCGCTGCCTCGGCCGCCTGCAGCCGGGCCTGGGCCTGTTTGACCGCATCGGGGCGGGGACCGATCTGGGTCAGGCGCAGCCGCTCCGACCCTTCGCGCACCGCCGCCGCCGTAGCATCCCGGGCGGCCACTGCGGCATCAAGTTCCTTGCGGGGGATCACCTCTTTTGCAAACAACGCCTCGGCCCGGCGGGCATCGCGCCCGGCACGGTCGGCCTCAGCCGTAAGCCGGGCCAGGGCCGCCGCGGCAGCGGCGATCTCCTCCCTGCGGCTGCCCGCCCTGAGATCGGCCAGGGCCGCCTGGGCCCCCCGCTGTTCGGCGATGGCGGCGTTGTCGGCATCCCGCAACTCGCTATCGTCCAACCGCGCCACCACGTCTCCAGCCCGCACTTGCTGCCCCTCGTCCACCAGCCGCTCGCTCAGGCGTCCCGGTACCCTGAACGAGACCGCCACGGTGGTGGTCTCGATCGTACCGGTCAACTTCAACCGGCCGTTCTCGCCGTGCCGCCCACAACCGGCTGTAAACAGGAAGGCCGCGAAGATCAGGATCAGTCTGCGCATCATGTCAGCACCTATTATTCATGCTAGATGGCCATGCATCAGATACCTTGTACGACACTTTTGGCCCAAGCGCCAGCAGGACGGTTTTTGGTTGACAGAACCTGCCGGTACTTATACTCTTTTTGTCTTACACCAGCAGACACCATGTTACCGTACCAAGGAGACCGCCCACCATGGCCGAGAAGTTCATCTTTACCTCTGAATCCGTATCGGAAGGGCATCCCGACAAGGTTGCCGACCAGATATCCGACGGCATCCTCGATGCCATCCTTGCCCAAGACCCAAAGGCCCGGGTGGCCTGCGAGACCCTGGTCACCACCGGCATGGCCGTGATTGCCGGCGAGATCACCACCAGCGCCTGCATCAACTACGCGGAGATCGTCCGCAACACGATCCGTGAGATCGGTTACACCGACTCCGGCATGGGCTTCGATGCCGACACCTGCGCCGTGCTGGTATCTCTGGACCGCCAGTCCCCCGACATCTCCCAAGGGGTATCCGAGGGAGAGGGCCTGCACAAGGAGCAAGGGGCCGGCGACCAGGGCCTGATGTTCGGTTACGCCTGCAACGAAAGCAAAGAGCTGATGCCGCTGCCGATCAAACTCGCCCACCAGCTTGTGGAAAAGCTGGCCGCCATCCGCAAGAGCGGCGAGCTGCACTTCCTGCGGCCTGACTCGAAATCGCAGGTCTCGGTCGAATACGTTGATGGCAAGCCGTCCCGGGTCGACACGGTAGTCATCTCCACCCAACACTCCCCCGACGTCTCCCATGCCGAGATCGAGCAGCATGTCATTGAAAAGGTGGTCAAGGCGGTCATCCCGGCCGAACTCCTGGACGACAACACCCGCTACTTCATCAACCCCACCGGCCGGTTTGTGGTGGGCGGCCCGATGGGGGACTGCGGCCTGACCGGCCGCAAGATCATCGTCGATACCTACGGCGGCATGGGCCGCCACGGCGGCGGCGCCTTCTCCGGCAAGGACCCCTCCAAGGTGGACCGCTCCGCCGCCTACATGGGGCGCTACGTGGCCAAGAACCTGGTGGCCTCGGGCCTGTGCGAACGCTGCGAGGTACAGGTGGCCTACGCCATCGGCGTGGCCGAACCGGTCTCGATCACCATCAACAGCTTCGGTACCGGCAAGGTTTCCGAGGAACGTCTGGCCGGGCTGGTACGTGAGGTGTTCGATATGCGTCCCCGCGCCATCATCGAGCAACTTGATCTGCTACGCCCGATCTACCAGAAGACCGCCGCCTACGGCCACTTCGGCCGTGAGCTGCCGGAGTTCAGTTGGGAAAAAACCGATAAGGCGGCAGAGCTGAAACAGAAGGCCGGACTGTAACCGGAGCCTGCCTTTCGCAGCAACTGAAAGGGGCGGCCTCCGGGACCGCCCTTTTTGCGTCACAGACCACCGTTGACAAGAACATTGTGTATACAGTAAGGTAGCGCACTTTTTTCCTCAGAGGGGATGAACATGGCGAAGCAATTCAAGATAGCGGTCCTGCCGGGCGACGGCATCGGTCCGGAGGTGATGGCCGAGGCCACCAGGGTGCTGGACGTGATCGGCAAAAAGTACGACGTGACCTTTGACGGCACCTTTGCCAATGTTGGCGGAGCCGGCATTGACAATGAAGGCAAGGCGCTGCCCCAGACCACCATCGACATCTGCAAGGCCAGCGATGCGATCCTGTTCGGCTCGGTGGGCGGCCCGAAATGGGAGACCTTGCCCCCTGACGAGCAACCGGAGCGCGGGGCGCTGCTGCCGCTGCGCAAGATCTTCGGCCTGTACGCCAACCTACGCCCTGCCATCATCTTCCCCTCCCTGACCGGCGCCTCGTCGCTCAAGGAGGAGGTCATCGGCGGCGGCTTCAACGTGCTGGTGATCCGGGAACTGACCGGTGGCATCTACTTCTCCCAGCCCAAGGGGATTGAGGGTGAAGGCCGTGAGCGGATCGGCATCGACACCATGAAGTACAGTGTTCCGGAGATCGAGCGGATCACCCATGTGGCCTTCCAGGCCGCCCAGAAGCGGGGCAGGAAGGTCTGCTCCATCGACAAGGCCAACGTACTCTCCTCCTCGGTGCTTTGGCGCGAGATCGTGATTGATATTGCCAAGCAGTATCCTGATGTGGAACTGTCACACATGTACGTGGATAACGCCGCGATGCAGCTGGTCAAGTGGCCCAAGCAGTTTGACGTGATCCTGTGCGAAAATATGTTTGGTGACATCCTTTCCGATGAAGCAGCCATGCTGACCGGTTCCCTGGGGATGCTCCCCTCTGCCTCCCTGGCAGAAGGCAGCTTTGGTATGTATGAGCCATCCGGCGGTTCTGCACCTGATATCGCCGGCCAGGGTATCGCCAACCCGATCGCCCAGATTCTCTCTGCGGGTATGATGCTGAAGTTCTCCTGCGGTATGGTTGATGCGGCAGATGCCATTGATACCGCCGTGGCAACGGTACTGGATCAGGGCTACCGCACCTGCGACATCTTCCAAAATAAACCGGGTGAAAAACTGGTCAACACCAAAGAGATGGGCGACGCTATAATTGCAGCACTTGGGTAACAACACCATTGATTTGATCATCTATTTATATCTGAAGGAGTGACAGCCATGAAAGTAGGTATCGTCGGTTGGCGCGGCATGGTCGGTTCGGTCCTGATGCAGCGGATGCAGGAGGAAAACGACTTCGCACTCGGCTTCGAGCCGGTCTTTTTCTCCACCTCCCAGGCGGGGCAGCCTGCCCCGATGGGCGCCGGCACCCTGAAAAACGCCGATGACATCGCTGAGCTGAAAAAACTGGATCTGATCATCACCTGCCAGGGGGGCGATTACACCAAGGCGGTGCACCCTGAGCTGCGCAAACAGGGCTGGAACGGCTACTGGATAGATGCGGCCTCAACGCTGAGGATGGAAGACAACGCCGTGATCATCCTTGATCCGATTAACCGCAACGTGATTGATGCAGCCCTGGCAAAAGGCCAGAAGGATTTTATTGGCGGCAACTGCACCGTCAGCCTGATGCTGATGGGGCTGGGCGGCCTGTTCAAGGCCGGGCTGGTGGAGTGGCTCTCCTCCATGACCTACCAGGCGGCAAGCGGTGCCGGTGCCCCCAACATGCGTGAACTGCTTTCCCAGATGGGTGTCCTGCAGGGTGTGGTGGCTGAAGAGCTTAAGGATGCCGGTTCTGCCATCCTGGAGATTGACAAGAAGGTAACCGAGACCCTGCGTGATGGCTCCCTGCCGACCAAGGAGTTCGGTTTCCCACTGGCCGGCAACGTACTACCCTGGATCGACCGTGAAGTTGAAGATGGCCAGAGCCGTGAAGAGCTGAAAGGGTTTCAGGAGACCAACAAGATCCTGGGCACCAGCAGTCCGATCCCGGTGGACGGCATCTGTGTGCGGGTCGGTGCCATGCGCTGCCACAGCCAGGCCATCACCATCAAGCTGAACAAGGACCTGCCGTTGGCTGAAATTGAGTCCTTGATCGCCAACGATAACCAGTGGGTCAAGCTGATCCCCAATAACAAGGCGGACAGCCTGGCCGGTCTGACTCCGGCGGCCGTTTCCGGTACGTTGACGGTGCCGGTTGGCCGGGTCCGCAAGATGCGGATGGGACCGCAGTACGTCCAGGCCTTTACCTGCGGCGACCAGCTGCTGTGGGGTGCGGCGGAGCCGCTGCGGCGGATGCTGCGCATCCTGCTGGAGAAGTAGCCGTACATAGATTGCAACCTCAACCGACGAGGAGTTCAGGGAGCGAGGATTTTTTCGCAAGGTCCAGGAAGGCGAGCATTCACGCGGAGGCGTACAGACCAGTACGCCGCACAAGGGAATGGGAAGCCTGACGCCGAAATTGCGGAAAAAGACCGCTCCCTTTTTCATGCGAACAATCAAGCTGATTATCCAATATGACGGCACCAACTACTGCGGCTGGCAGGAACAGGCCAACGGCCCCACCATTCAGGAGACGGTCGAACTGGCCCTGGCCAGGATCATCGGCCAGCGGGTTCGCGTGCAGGCCGCCGGCCGGACCGATGCCGGGGTGCATGCCCTGGCCATGCCGGCTACCTTTCGCACCGAGAGCAGTATCCCGCTACGGGCCTTTGTGGAGGGGGTAAACGGTTTTCTCCCGGAGGATATCGCTATCCAGGATGCCTGCGAGGTGCCTGCCGACTTCCGTGTCATCGGCGGCAGCCTCGCCAAGACCTACCGCTACACCATCTACAACGCCCGTCAGCGTTCCCCCCTCAATCGACGGACCAGCTGGCATGTACGTGACCTGTTGGACCTCGACGCCATGCGTACCGCAGCAACATACTTTATCGGTGAACACGATTTCGCCGCCTTCCGGGGGCAAAACTGCACCGCCGTCACCAGCCGTCGCCGGGTCGATGCGGTTGAAATTCGTCAGGATGGCCCCTGTATCACCATCGAGGTCACCGGCGGCGGGTTCCTCAAACATATGGTCCGAATCATGGCCGGCACCCTGGTGGATATCGGCCGTGGTCGTTTCAGACCCAGTCTCATTACGACCTTGCTGCAGGCACCCGATCGCCGCCTGGGGGGGGTCACCGCCCCCCCCCAGGGGCTCTGTCTGGTTATGGTCAACTATCCCCAACCCAATCTATTTTCTGAATAAATGCGGATAACTATATAATTTTGCTTGACAGCTGCTCGAAGATACGTAAAATCCAGTTTTACTCATGCCGGTGTCCTGCGAGACAACTTAACCTGCCGGTATTGCTACAGAGATAATCCGCAGTATCTTTTTTCACCCACGGTATCACCCCACAACGCGTTTTGTTGTAAACGCAAAAAACAAACAGGAGGTAGTAACAATGTCAGAGTATGGCACCCTGCAGGACCGCGTCCGCTGCAAAGAACTGCTGAGCAAGGTGATGACTCCCGAGCAGTGCATCCCCTTTTTCAAAGACGGTATGAACCTGGGCTGGTCAGGCTTTACCCCGGCCGGTTATCCTAAAGTGGTACCGATCGCCCTGGCCGAGCATGTTGAGAAGAATAACCTGCAGGGCAAGATGAAGTTCAACCTGTTCATCGGCGCCTCGGTGGGGGCCGAAACCGAAAACCGCTGGGCGCAGAACGATATGATCGACCGCCGCTGGCCCTATCAGACCGGCAAGGATATCGCCGCCGGTATTAACGCCGGCCGGATCCGGATGGGTGACAAGCACCTCTCCCTGTTCGCCCAGGACCTGGGCTACGGCTTCTACACCAAGGACTCGGAGAGCGGCCACCTTGACCTGGCCATCATCGAAGTTTCAGCCATCACCGAGGAAGGCGGTCTGATCCTGACCACCTCCTGCGGCGTGGTGCCCGAGATCCTCATGCAGTGTGACAAGATCATCCTTGAGGTCAACATCGGTCAGCCCTCCTTCGAGGGTATCCATGACATCATCGTCTGCGATAACCCTCCCAACCGCCAGATCATCAACATCCAGCACACCTCCGACCGGGTCGGCACCCACCATGTCCCCTGTGATCCGAGCAAGATCATTGCCGTGGTTGAATCCAAACTGCGGGACAAGGGGCGTGCCTTTGCAGAGATGGACGAAACCTCCGATGCAATTGCAAACCACATCATCGACTTCTTTACCCATGAAGTGAAGGCAGGCCGACTGCCCAAGAATCTGTTGCCGATCCAATCCGGCGTCGGTTCCATCGCCAACGCCGTCATCGGCGGCCTGGCAAAAGGCCCCTTCACCAACCTGACCGTCTTCACCGAGGTGCTCCAGGACACCATCCTGGACCTTATGGATTCCGGCAAGTGTGACGCCGCCTCCGCCTGCTCCCTCTCCCTGTCCGAAGACCCCGGCTTCCCTCGCTTCTTCGCAAACTGGGACAAGTACTTCGGCAAGATCACCCTGCGGCCGCTCTCCATCTCCAACGCACCGGAGCCGATCCGCCGTCTGGGCTGTATCGCCATGAACACCCCGGTGGAGATCGACATCTACGCCCATGCCAACTCCACCCTGGTGGGCGGTACCCGGATGATCAACGGTATCGGCGGCTCCGGTGACTTCCTGCGCAATGGCTTCCTGAAGATGATGCATACCCCCTCCAGCCGGCCTTCCAAGACCGACCCCACCGGCATCTCCTGCGTGGTGCCGCACTGCTCACATATTGACCACACCGAGCACGACCTGGACTGCGTCATCACCGAACAGGGCCTGGCCGATGTCCGCGGCATGGCCCCCAAGGATCGGGCCCGCCGGATCATTGAAAAGTGCGCCCACCCGGACTACAAGGCCCAGCTGACCGAGTATCTGAACATTGCCGAGAAGGAGTGTATCGCCAAGGGGGTCGGCCATGAGCCACAGCTGTGGGACCGCGCCTTCAAAATGCACCTGAACCTGGCCCAGAACGGTACCATGAAGGTCAAGAACTGGGACGTAAAGATTGATCTCTGCGAATAGCACACCGGCGGCCCCTGCCGTCCACCGCCCCCGCCGGCCTGCCGGCGGGGGCTTTCGTTTCAGCAGCTCCACCCCAGCCCGCATTTCTCCCTTGCACTCACCGGCGAATCTGCTTAGTATACCGCCGTTATTCGTTGCACCTCCAGACCAGCGCGGGAGTTCCCTCCATGGCAGACAGGGTTAACGGCTTTCAGGGCGAAATAGCCGGTCTTTCACTCGCCGATGTCATTCAACTCAAAGGACATAACAAGTATTCCGGCTGCATCACCGTGGAATACCAGAATCAGCGGGGGGCGATCTATTTCGTTGACGGCGAGATCATCCACGCCGTACAGGATGCCCACAACGGTGAAGAGGCGATCTACGCCATCCTCAAATGGCCCGGCGGCAGCTTCTCCTTGGCCCCCGAGATGACCACTAACGTCTGTACCATCCACTGCAGCCTGAATTTTCTCCTCCTTGAGGCCCATCGCCGTATGGACGAAGAGGCCCATGAAGAGGCTCAATCGTTCAAGGATGTGATCGACCAGAGTGAACGCCGCCAGCAGCCACGTCCCTCGGACCCGGTGCCCCCCCAGCAGCGCACCATGAGCGCGGCTGCCGCACGGGTGATGGGAGTCAGCGCCGTCACCTATGCCGTGCTCCTGGACAAACAGGGGCGCCCCGTGCAGGACAGCAGCCAGGAGGCCGAGGCACTGGCGGCCAAGGGACTGTTCCTGGCCCAGGCAAGCATAAAGATGGGGGAATTGATGGGGTTGGGCGAGCTGAAATCGGCCGTGGCCCAGACCGACAACTTTGACCTGCTCCTCTACGATTCCCGTCAGCACTACTTAAGCATCGCCGTAAAACCAAACAGCAGACTGGACGGGGTGGAGGCCGAGATCAAGGCCGCCCTGCTCCCGGGCAAGTAGGAGGCAGTCCATGCAGGAGATCCTCCACCAGATATCCGCCATCGACGGCGTGATCGGTTCCAGCCTCTTCAATGATCAGGGAAAGATCCTTGCCCATGACTGCCCGCCCCTCCTGGATATCGGTCAGCTCGCCAAGGCGGCAACGGCGATCCTTGACTGCGCCCATGGCCTCCAGATCTCCCAGACCCTGCATGGTCTGGACCTCCGCTTCGCCGAAGGCCGAATCATTCTCCGCACCTTGCCCGGCGCCTACCTCTGCGTGCCATGCGCTAAAAACGTCAACCTCTCCATGGTCAACATCACCCTCAACCTGGCCATGAAAAAACTGGAGCAGGCGCTGCCAAAGAGCGCCTCCGGTTGGGCGCCGGCCCTGGGCTCACCGGTATCCCCTGACGAAGGGATGCAACTCAGGATCGCCCATCTCCCCAAGAGCGACGCCAGCAGCAGCTTTGATCAGCTCGGCATGATCGCCGTCAGTCAGGCGACGGCAAAACAGATTAGTGACTATTTTGGTAAATCCACCAAGAAGATCAGGGTCACCACCGGCGGTGGCGGCGGCGGGACCTTCCCGATCATGGTAATCAACGATGTGGAGCTGCAGTACGAGGGGGCACTGGTGGTGGGACCCGGCATCGAGAAAAAACTCAAGGCCCATGAAGGGGAGACGGTTATGATCACCCTTGCCTGACCCGGTTGCAGGGAGCAGATACGGCACGATGCAGGGCGGGGACTACTCTCCGCCCTGTTTTGTCTCGTGGGCCCGGGGGTGGGCCCGGTCGTAGACCGCCATCAGACGATCCAGCCCCAGGTGGGTGTACTTCTGGGTGGTGGAGAGGGAGGCATGGCCGAGGAGCTCCTGAATCGCACGGAGGTCGGCCCCCTGTTCCAGCAGGTGCGTGGCGAAGGTGTGCCGCAGGGTATGGGGTGAAATGGCCCGGAAGGCCTCGATGGCGGCTGCCTGCCGCGTGACGATCCGGGCCACGCCACGACGATTGAGCCGTCCCCCTTGCCGGTTCAGAAACAGGGGGGCCTGTTCGTCGGGGCACCCCCGCGCACGCAGATAGCGATCCAGCGCCTCCAGGGCCTTCCCCCCGACCGGCACGATCCGCTCCTTTCCCCCTTTTCCCAGGACCCGCACCATGCCACCGACGGTATCCAGGTCACCCACCGACAGGCCGGTCAGCTCCGAGACCCGCAGACCGCTGGAATAGAGCAGCTCCAACACCGCCCTGTCCCGGGCGTCTTCCAGGGGAGCATGGCGTGGGGGGAGGGGTGATTCCATCAGGGCCAGGGCCTGATCGATATTGAGATGCAACGGCAACCGCTGCTCACGTTTGGGGGTGGCGACCAGTTCGGCCGGGTTGAGATCAACGCGGCCGGTTCGGACCAGCCAGGCGTACAGGGCACGGATCGCGGCCAGCTTCCGGCCGATGGTACTCTTACCGTACGCGAAATGCCGACGGCCGGTATCGGGGTCCCGTCGGGGGGAGGCCAGCTGGGCCAGGTACCGCCGCAGGAGCAGATGGTCCACAGCGGCCGCATCTGCCGCTCCCCCCCGTTCCTGCAGGACAAAGACGACAAACTGCGCCAAGTCGTTGCGGTAGGCGGCGACGGTATGGGACGAGGCGTTCCGCTCAGCGGCCAGAAAGGTCAGAAAGGACGCCACCTGGACCCCGAGACCGGACAGCCCTCCTACCTGAACCGTGGCGGCGGGGTGATCAGCTTCCATCCGGGCACCTGATCGTCGGACGACCCCTCGCGGTAGACCCACTGCTGATGGTCCGTTACCGTCTTCAGGCGGTTGTCCGGCATGACGAAATAGTCGAACTCCATAGTGGCCTCGGCCCGCCCCTGCTTGGCATGGCACTCCTGGGCCAGGATACGGGCATCCACCATGGTGACATCCCGGCGACGCATCGACTCCGCCGTCCGGGCGTAGGCATCCCGCTGCCCCTGGTCCACCATGGCGATGACCGCCTTTTCCATCTCACTCCAGCGGACCAGCCGGCTGTACTCCCTGATGGAACGGTCGCAGGTCTCACCACGGTTGTAGCTGCGGTACGCAGCACAGCCGGACAGCAGAGACGGCAGAAGAACGAAGAGAAATACCCAGTTTCGTGACATGGCAGCCTGCTCCTTCTGAGATTCCGCAGCGCGTGCGAGTTGTAGCGCCCCGGTTTTTAGGGTATAACTGACGTCATCTGACGACGAAAACGAGACCACATGCTGCAGACACTGATCACCTGGCTGGTGGAGACCATAGGCCGAATGGGCTATCCCGGCATCTTCCTCCTCATGGCCATGGAAAGTTCCATCATTCCGATACCGAGCGAACTGGTGATGCCCCCGGCCGGCTATCTGGCCTTTCAGGGCAGGATGGACCCCTGGCTGGCGATCATGGTTGGCGCCAGCGGCAGCCTCGCCGGCGCCTACCTCAACTACCTGGTCTCCCACCACCTGGGCCGCCCGCTGATCCTCAAGTACGGCCGCTATGTGCTGATCCCGCCCCGCAAATTCAAACGGGTGGAACGGTTTTTTCTGCGCCACGGAGAGATATCTACCTTCGTCGGCCGCCTATTGCCGGTGGTGCGCCATCTGGTCTCCATCCCGGCCGGCGTTGCCGGCATGCACCACCTGCGGTTCTCGCTCTACACCCTCCTGGGAGCAGCCACCTGGTGCGGCATCCTCACCTGGATCGGTTACGCCCTCGGGGAACACCAGGAACTGGTGGTGGCCTGGTCCCACAAGGCCCTGTTCTGGGTAGTCGCGGCATCCGGCGCCCTGGTGGCAACCTACGTCTGGTGGCACCGACGCCAGGCATTAAAGCGTAATGAGTACTGAAAGGCAAAGGAAAACGCTATGGAAATGAGCCGCACCGGGCGTGTCCAGTATCTGGCCCCCCGCTTTACCACAACCACCGGTTCGGTACAGGGTTTCACTACTCGCCACGAAGGAGTCTCGCGCCCCCCCTACAACTCTCTCAACCTGGGGACCAACACCGAAGACCCCCCCCACAACGTGGAGGGGAACCGCAGCATCCTGGCCCGTGCCTTCGGGCTGACCCTGGAAAAACTGGTCACGGTCCGCCAGACCCACGGCAGCGACATCCTAGTGATTGACGAAGCCAACGACGATTTTTCCCACTATCTCTCTCTGGAGTGCGACGCCATCGTCACCAACCAGCCGGGCGTCATGATCGGCGTCACCGTGGCCGACTGTGTGCCGATACTGCTCTTTGACCCGGTCAAACGGGTGGTGGCGGCGGTCCATGCCGGCTGGCAGGGGACCGCCGCACGGATCACGGAGCAGACCTTAAGCGGCATGCAACGGCTGTTCGGCAGCAGGCCGCAGGACCTGCAGGCCGCCATCGGCCCCTGCATCGGCCCCTGCTGCTACGAGGTGGACCAACCGGTGAAAGAGAGCTTTGACCGCCAGGGGACCCCCTGGGAACCGGTTGCGGAGAGCACCACCCCCGGCCACTGGCGGCTGGACATGGCCCTGGCAAACCGCCTGCAGCTGGAAGAGGCCGGCGTGCCGATGGGGGCCATTCAGACCGCCGGCGTCTGTGTCAGCTGCCACAAGGAGCTGTACTTCTCCTATCGGCGCGATGGGGGGGAGACCGGCCGCCAGATGGGCTTTATTATGGTATCGGCAGCGTAACTGCTCAACGCTGCCGACAGCCGCAGATCGTGAGGTGAGGCGATGCTCGCAAAGGTGTTGAGCGCAACGGTGGTGGGGATCGAGGCGATCCTGGTGGATGTGGAGGTGGATATCGCCCAGGGCCTGCC
>JAJYCS010000099.1 GCA_021778115.1 Deltaproteobacteria bacterium | reverse complement strand
CGGTGGGCGCCGAAGCTTATGTCGATCTCCCCTTTTTTCACCCGCTCCAGGATCGCCTTCTGCTCCGTCGTTGTGCGAAACCGGGAGAGCATCTCCACCGTGACGGGGTGTTCGTTGAGGCGACCGGTGAAGGTCTCGAAATGCTGTTGCGCCAGGATGGTGGTGGGGACCAGCACCGCCACCTGTTTGCCGTCCAAAACAGCCTTGAAGGCGGCCCGCAATGCCACCTCGGTCTTGCCGTACCCCACGTCGCCACAGACCAGGCGGTCCATCGGGCGGGAGTGCTGCATGTCGGCCAGGACATCCATGATGGCGCTCAGTTGGTCCGGGGTCTCTTCCCAGGGGAAGGTGGCCTCGAATTCGCGGTACAGCTCGTCTGGCGGTGAAAAGGCGAAGCCTTGGGATGCCTGGCGTCTGGCGTAGATCTCCAACAGTTCGGCGGCCAGCTCCTCCACCGCCTTTTTCGCCTTGCTGCGGGTCTTTTCCCAGCCGGTGCCGCCTAGTTTGGCGGGATGGGGTTGCGCGCCTTCGCCGCCCACATAGCGCTGCACCAACCCCAATCGGTCGATCGGCAGGTAGAGCTTGTCGTTGCCGGCGTACTCCAAGAGGAGGAAGTCCCCTTCCAGCGCGCCGGTCTTGAGATGCTGCAGGCCGCGGTAGATGCCGATGCCGTGGTCGATATGGACCATGGCATCCCCCGGCTTTAACTCCGCAAGGGAGGCCATGATCTGCTTGCTGCGCAGGGCGCTTACGCCGCTCTTGCGTCGTACCCGCTTGCCGAACAGCTCCTCCTCGGCAATCACGACCAAGCGTTCGTCAGGGAGTCGGCAACCCCTGGCAAGTTCTCCCAGGGCCAGTCCGAACGGTATGGTGGCAGGCAGTTCCAATGCCTCTGGCAGGCTCTTCGCCGGCTCGTCCGGAAAGATGATGCCATAGGGGGCGAGCAGGCCTCTCAGGCGATCGGCCTGGGCGATCTGGTGGCAGACGATGATGCAGCGCCAGCCGGCATGTTGCCACTCCTTGAGCCGCCTTGCGAGTCCTTGCAGGGGGTGCTCCCCCTCCTGACCTACGGCAATCTTCAGATCGGTATTGCCCTCACAGGCGATGGCGAGCCTGGCGGTCTCACGGGGCTGGCCGTCAATTGCCAGACGGGTTATGGCGATCTGCTGCTGCCGCTCAAACAGCCTGTCCAGTTCATCCGGTGTCAGATACAGCTCTTCCGGTTGCGGGTAGAGTCGCTCTTGGGCCAACGCATTCTGAGCGCCGGCGAGCAGATCGCCGGTCTGGTTCGTTATGGCCTGTTCCAGGGCGGCGGGGTTATGCAGAACCAGCAGGGGGGTGTCAAGGTAGTCGAAGATGGTCTCGAGCTTGGGGTGGAGCAGGGGCTGCAGGTACTCAATGCCGTCGGGATAGACGTTGCGCTGCAGGTCTTCAGCGAGACGGCGTCGCCGGTCGGCCGGCAGGTCCAGCTCATCGGCCCGTGCCTTCAGGCGTGGCAGGAATGCGGTCAGTACGTCAGGGGTGAGTATCAGCTCCCGGGAGGGGAGCAAGGTGAGGCGTTCCATCGGTTCCAGGGAGCGTTGGCTCACCGGGTCGAAGCTGCGCAGGGTCTCGATGGTGTCGCCAAACAGTTCGATGCGGACCGGGCGGGGGAGGGAAGGGGGGAAGAGATCGATGATACCGCCCCGGACGGCAACACGGCCCCGTTCTTCCACCAGAGAGGCGGGCGTATAGCCGAGACGGAGCAGCCGGGACAACAGCTGGTCCCGGTCAAGATCATCCCCGATCTGCAGGGCGCAGGAGGCGCTCGCCAGCAGAGAACGTGGGATGAGCCGTTGCATGAGGGCTGCGATCGGCGCCACGATAGTGGCCTTTTCCCCCTGCAGCAGGCGAAAGAGACAGTCCAGGCGGGCGCCGCCAAGGTCGGGATGGGGAGAGGTCGTACCGAACGGCAGCCCCTCCCAGGCGGGGAGAAGGGCCAGGGCGGGCGTATTGCAGAATAAGAGTTCGCGTGTCAGCTCATCGGCGGCTATCTGATCTGCCGTCACCACCAGGAGTGAGCGGTTTCCGGCCCGGGCCAATCCGGCAATCATGATGGCCGGAGCGCAACCGCACAGGCCAGTAACCGTGAGGGAACCGCGGGTTGTGGCATCGTGGGGGAGGCAGGTCGCAACGTTGCCCAGGAGGCCGGACAGCAAGGTGAATGAGCGGGACATGGTTCGGTACGTTTATTCTTCCCGGGATTTGCGTTGCAGGCCAGCCTTGATCTTGGGCTTGCCGTTTTCAACCACCACTTTGAAGCGTATCTCGCTGCTGCCGAGTTTCTGTGTCAGGATCGGCCGTTGGCGATTCAGGGTAGCTGCCAGCTGCTCCCGGCTCATGGCGTTGATCAGGTTACAGCTTCTTGCCGCCTCCTGCAACTCGGTGAAGAGACGTTCGATCTCCTGTTCCTGCTGTGAGGAGTGGTGGAGGGGCGTTGTGGTTAGGTTTGTGCGGGTATCCCGCTCTTCTTCATGGAGGCGGGCCCGAAAACGGTCCCGGGAGTAGCGCCCTTCTTCAATCTCCCGCAGGATCCGGTTCCAGTGCTGCCGGTAGCTGTTCAGCCGGGCGACCAGGTTGTTGTAACGATGTTTGTACATCGTGTTGGCGATCGGCGTGGTGGCGTAGCGGCGAATCAGCTTTTCCACCTCATCCAGGAGTTTGAGGGGTTCTCGTTTTTCCAGGCCGATGAAGTACTGTTCGTAGCTGGTGATCAGCTCCTTCAGGCGGGTCTCGAGTATGAGGAGATCGTCGACAATTCCCATAAATCACACTAAAAAACCAATGATTTCGCCTGACAGTATAGGGGGAAAACCGGTGTCTGTAAAGTCTTTCTGGCAACAAGTCCGCTTGACGGGGTGATTCCCCCCCGTTAAAGTTAAAAAGATAGAGCAACATTTTTTAGATTGAGGAGTGTCATGTCATGTCGCTGATCGCCGCCCTGCTCCTTGCCGCCGGCAAGGGGACCCGTATGAAGTCCGACCGGATCAAGGTGCTGCACGAGTTGGCCGGCCGTCCGATGCTGGCCTGGCCCCTGGCCGCCGCCCGTGAGGCCGGGGCCGATGAACTGGTGGTTGTGGTTGGACACCAGGCAGAGCAGGTCCAGGAACACCTGGTTGCCCTGCCGGGGGTACGTATCGCCCTGCAGGAGGAGCAACTGGGAACCGGCCATGCCGTCTCCTGCGCCCTGCCGGAGCTTTCTGCCGCTGCCGCCACGGTGTTGATCCTGTGCGGCGACACCCCCCTCCTGACCGGCGCCACCTTGCAGCGGCTCCTGGCTGCCCACCACGCCGGCGGTGCCGCGGTGACCGTGTTGACGGCGCGGTTGAACAACCCCTTCGGGTACGGTCGTATCGTGCGGGATGCCGAAGGCAGGGTGCGGCGGATTGTGGAACAGAAGGACGCCACCCCTGAGGAGGCGGCGATCCCCGAGGTGAACAGCGGTATCTACTGCATGGAACTCTCCTTTTTGAAGACCCATATCGGTAGTCTGGGCAGTGAGAACGCCCAGAACGAGTACTATCTGACTGATCTGGTGGCGATAGCGGTGGCTGAGCACCAGCAGTGTGCTGCCGTGGTGGCGGACGACCCACGGGAGATCATGGGGGTGAACGACCGGCAACAGCTGGCCTATGCCGGGCATCTGCTGCGGCAGCGGATCAACAACCGCCTGATGCGGGACGGCGTGACCCTGGTGGACCCTGAGCGGACTTATATTGACGCCGGGGTGGTGATCGGGCCTGACACCGAGATCTGGCCCGGCTGCGTTCTGCAGGGGCGGACGGTGATCGGCCGGGGCTGCCTGCTGGAGAGCAACGTCCAGGTGTGCGACTGTACGGTGGGTGACCGGTCCCATCTAAAAAGCGGCAGTGTTCTCGAGGGGGCCGTACTCCACGCCGGGGTGGCGGTAGGGCCGATGGCCCACCTGCGGCCCGGCACGGTGCTGCATGACGAGGTGAAGATCGGCAACTTCGTGGAGACCAAGAAGGCGGTGCTGGGGGTGGGGAGCAAGGCCTCGCACCTGACCTATCTGGGGGATGCGGAGATCGGACGCGACGTGAACGTGGGGTGTGGCACCATTACCTGTAATTACGACGGGGTGAACAAGCACCGGACCGTGATCGGCGACCGTGTGTTCGTGGGCAGTGACGTACAGCTGGTGGCACCGGTGACCGTGGGAGACGGCGCCTTGATCGCGGCCGGTACGACGGTGACCCGGGATGTGCCGCCAGACTCCTTGGCTATCGCCCGC